>CAMOAP010000041.1 GCA_946577115.1 uncultured Acholeplasmataceae bacterium
TATATAAAAAAACAAGACTATCAATTTATAGTCTTGTTTAATTTATGCATTTATTTGAAACTTTTTGGTTGATTTTCTTTTTTTAATTTATACACAAAACGAATACATACAAAAACCATAAACATCAACATAATGAAATTAGCACTAAAATTAGCAAATCCATATGTATTATTTATTTTAATGCTTTTTTTTTCTTCATTTCCAAACCAAACATTTCTAAAGAAATAAAGGGCAGGTATTCTAAAAAGAAAAACACGACCCAAACTTAACAATAAATCATATTTAGGTTGTTTAGCGGCAATTAGGAAAGTAGAAAAAACTTCTAATTGAGTAGTTAATAGACCAGTTGTTAAAAGAGCACCTAACAAAAAAGATGTAAATCCTGGGTTTTTTGCATGCAACATATTTAATGTTATTTGGTCTTTTTCTGCTTTGCCTAAATTTTTAAAAAATAAGCATAAATCATCACCAAAACCAAGTCCCCAATATTCTTTAGGAACACAAATTAAGTACGTAACTGCAAATACTAAAAAACAACATAATGAGGTAAGCATTAAAGTTTTAATCGCTCTTTTATTATTTTTGTTTCCTAAGTTTTCAGAAACAATCATTAATTGTCCTTCTTTTAATGAAAAAGATATTTGAGCAAATAAAGTAATGATACTATCAGCAACTCCAATTGCACCTAATCCGCCCAAACCTTTAAATTCGAAAGGCGTACCAGCTAAAAACGGTTTATCATATGTGCTATCTACCATAAATAATGTAAACATTCTTCCACCTTCATAAATAAATTTTCCTAATGTTAAAGTAATACTTAATTTCAAAATAGTTTTAAGTAATTTTTTGTCTTGTAAAAAAGTTTTAAAAGAAAAATCACCTAAACTTAAAAATAAAGGATTTTTTTTGTTAAAAAGAGTGACAAAAGCAACTATTGTAATAGATAAATAAGCAAGGCATGAAGCTGTTTGTAACCCTAAAACATTGGGACACAATGCTTCTAAACCAATTCTTTTAATGCCAAAAAATAAAGTACTTAATCCAATTTTTAAACCCATCATAATACAGTTTAGAAACAAAAATTTTTTAAGTTTTCCTAAAATTCTTTCAGTTCCTAAAAAGAAAACATTAATAGCAGCTAAAATAGTTCCCAACATTTGTAATCTAAAAGCGTTAATGCAAAGATTTTTTTCCTCAGTTGTGATTGGCATTGACACTCCGTTGATTACTTTTTCTTTTAAAAAAAGACTACAAATATGACTGGAAAAACCAATCATAACACAAGCTAAAACAAAACTTACTACCAATAATAAAACAAAAACGCTAGATGCTATTTTACGAGCTTTTAAAGATTTGACATTTTTAGTTTTACCCACTTCGCGCGAAATTAACGCAATCCCTGTAATACCTAAACAAACTCCTACTGCTTCTACAATGCTTTGAGCGGATTTGGAAAATTGAATGTAGCTTTGAACTCCTTCTGGTAGACCAGCTGCAAAAAAAGTATCAACACTACCGAAACAAGCTTTAAAAAAATTAAAAACAATAATAGGCAAAGAAATAATCCATAAAGCTTTTAATAAGTTTCCTTCCAAAATAAGCCTACTTATTTTATCTTTTTTATTAATTACTTTGTTTTTCGTCATTTATTTAAAAAACCTTCCTTTTGATTTGAAATTAATTGATAAATTATTATATTTATTGTGCAAAAAAGTATAAATTTAAAAAAACAAATGGTAGTTATCTTTTGGCAGTTTTCAAAGTGTTTTTGTGTATCTTTTTTGTCAAGGTAAAAATAATTATTTTTACAAACAAATAATTTTTGCCTTTATTTTAAGAATTTTTAATTAAGTATTTTTAAAAGGTTTTCAAAAAAGATTTTATGTTTAGTTGGTTTAAATTTTTTTTATTTTTTTTTAGCAAGTAATTTTGATGAAAAAACATAACAAAAAAATTCTTATTCAATATAAAATAACTGCAAATCGTTTTCTTAACTACTCTTTAAGTATAACATATAAAAAAATAAGTGTTAATATTTTTGCTAATCTCAAAGATAAAAAACCACTCAAAAAGTAAAACCAAACACAAAAAAATAATAAAATTATTCCAAAATACAACTTTATTATTTTTTCAAACTTATTTTTTGTATTTAGACAATAAATATTTTTTGCAATATTTTAGTTTTATTTTTCGGAAAAGAACCAAATATCACAAAATTTTTTACAAAAAGAACAAAAATAATACGTTTTAATTGCAATATTTGATTAAATCGTATACAATTTAAATGTAGTTGTTAATAAATCAAAAAAATATAAGACTAGCATAAAAAGTTTTTTCATAAAAAAAAGCTTAGTTAGTTTTTAAAATACCTAAAAATTTACTTAAAATAATAATTTATAATTTGGATAAAGATAAAATAAAGATATTTAAAAACCCCGAACTAATCATATTATATTTTATTATTTTTTTTAAACGCTTTGTAACTTTTTCAAATACACTATTTTTTACTTATTAATATTTAACAAACTATTTATTTCGTTTATTTTAATTTTTGACTCGCGCACGCGGATTTATTAAAAACAATCACCAAAAAATGATAAAACAATATTTAAAAAATACAAAGGATACTTAATTTTAAAATGAAAAATGAAAACAAAAAAAC
>CAMOAP010000042.1 GCA_946577115.1 uncultured Acholeplasmataceae bacterium
GAAAAAAAAATTCTTACTTCTGCCAATTTACAATTACAACAAATTAATTTGATTGAAAAATACTTTCAAACCCCAAACTCTAAAAATACAAATTTAAAATGAAAAATCCAAAAAATCTCAAAAGCCAAAAAAAAAATCCCAACCTTGAACCTAAATTATTGCAAATCATGTTATTAAGAAAAGAAAACCAAGATGCAAGTTTACAAGAATTAACTAAAAAATATTATCAAAAACACAAGCAACAAATCACCAAATCAGGATTAAATTATTATTTTCAAAAAATCAAAAAACTAGCTTGCAAAATTGAAACTTCCCAAACTTTGGGAGTATCTAAGGAAAAAAAATGAATATGGAAAATATTGGAATAGATTTAGTTGAAATTAAAAAAATTAAAAAAATAGGTAAAGACATTTTAGCAGCAAGGGTTTTATCCTCAGAAGAACACCAAATTTATCAAACCATACAAAATTCCCAAAGCCAACTTAACTTTTTAGCAGGAAGATGGGCTTCTAAAGAAGCTCTTTTTAAAGTTTTTCAAATGCCCCCAAAAATTAATCATAATTGCCAAAACTATTGCAACTGGTCTATTCTTAACAACAAAAACGGAGCTCCTTATGTGAAAAACAATACATGCGCCACTTTTTCCAACCCCATTTTAATTTCTATTACTCACACTAATAATTACGCCTTAGCTCTTGTTATTGCAAAAAAGTTCCCATAATATCTCATCATAAACAAATTCTTTTTTTGATTATCCCTTAATTTTATTTATTTTGTCAAGTGTTTTTTAGGTATAATTAAAAGTGTATAGTAAAAATAAACTTAAATCAAAAAATAAAGAAAAAACCAAAGGAGTTAATAACAAAAATATGAAAGTTATCGTTATTGGTTGTACTCATGCCGGAACCGCTGCAGTAAAAACAATTAAAAAAAACAATCCCCAAGCTGATGTTGTTGTATATGAAAGAAACAATAATATATCTTTTCTTTCATGTGGCATTGCCTTGTATGTTGGAGGAGTTATTAAAGACAGTCTAGGACTTTTTTATTCAAATCCTGATGAACTGGTAAGTATGGATGTTTGTACCAAACTTAAACACGAAGTGTTAAATCTAGATTTTGACAAAAAAGAAGTTTTAGTTCAAAGTTTAGAAACTGGTCAAAAGTTTAAAGACAATTATGATAAATTGGTAATTGCTACTGGTTCTTGGCCTGTTATTCTTCCTATTAAAGGAATTGATTGCAAAAATGTTTTAATGTCTAAAAACTTTGACCATGCCAAAGATATTATTAATTACAGCAAGAACGTTAATAAAATCACAGTAGTAGGTGCTGGCTATATTGGAATTGAATTAGCTGAAGCATTTGTGGTACAAAAAAAAGAAGTAGTTTTAGTAGATGCAGCAGATAGAATTATGTCTACATATTTAGACAAAGAATTTACAGATATAGCAGAAAAAACCTTAACTGATCACGGAGTTACACTAGCATTAGGACAAAAAATAGCAGGATTTGAAACTAAAGATGGCTTAGTGACTCATGTAAAAACTGATAAAAACACCTTTGAAACTGAAATGGTAATTATGTGTATCAGTTTTAAACCTAATACCCAATTATTTGCTCATCATCTCAAAACGTCCCTTAATGGTGCTTTAGTTGTTAACGAATATATGCAAACTTCAGACCCTGATGTTTATGCTTGTGGCGACTGTGTTAACGTTTATTATAACCCTACCCAGGAAGTAAAATATATGCCTTTAGCAACTAATGCTATTAGAATGGGAACACTTGTAGGACTTAATATTGAGAAACCTTGCATAAAATATTTAGGAACTCAAGGAACAAGCGGTATTAAAATTATTGATTTGAGTATTTCTTCAACAGGAATTACTGAAAATATAGCCAAATCTTTAGGTAAAAACTATGGCACTGTTACAATCAAAGATGCTAATAGACCTGAATTTATGCCTGATTATGATGCTGTAATGTTAAAGCTTGTTTTTGATAAAGACACTCGCAAAATTTTGGGAGGACAAATTGTTTCTCGCGTTGATTTAACTGAAAAAATGAATACTTTAAGTGTGTGTATGCAAAACCAAATGACAGTAGAACAACTTGCTTTTGTTGACTTTTTCTTCCAACCCCACTTCAATAAACCTTGGGGATTACTCAATTTAGCAGGGCTTAAAGCTTTAGAAGTTAAATCTCAATAAACTATTACGTAAACTAAAAAATACGTGAAAAAATAAATTGGATAAAAAAACATAAAAGACAAAAACACAATAAAAAATTGTTTGTGATAATTAAAGAAAGTTTTTTTATCCCCAATTTGATCACAATTCAAACTCTATGCCAACACTACCCCAAAAAAATCTTGTCATTACCCATTAAAGGAGCAAACAAATGAACTTTACTCTACCTTCTCTTACTTATCAATATAAAGCTTTAGAACCTTTTTTTGACACTCAAACTATGCAATTACACCACCTCAAACACCATCAAACATACATTAATAACCTCAATGAGTCTCTAAAAAAACACCCTCAAATAAATTTATCTTTGGAACAAATGCTAACTGATTTATCGTTAGTACCACAAGATATCAGACAAACAATTAGAAACAATGGAGGCGGACATTTTAATCATTCTTTTTTTTGGACTATTCTAAAAGTAAATAATGGCAATATTCCTCAAGGATTATTAAAAGAAATGATTGACTCTGAATTTGGTTCTTTAGAAACTTTCAAAGATAAATTTGCTAATACCGCTAAAACCATTTTTGGAAGCGGTTGGGCTTGGCTTATATTAACCCCACAAAAAAAACTTGCAATTACTTTTACTCCTAATCAAGATGTAGTTCTAAACCAAGGGACTCCTATTTTAGGTCTAGATGTTTGGGAACATGCTTATTATTTAAGTTATCAAAATCGTAGAGTTGATTATATTGAAGCTTTTTTTAGTGTCTTATGCTGGGAAAAAGTACAAAATAACCTCAATCAAGCATTAAAATAATTTATCATGAAAAATTCTCAAAATAAAAAAGAATCACGGTTATTACGGATTGAAGTGATGACATTATTATATCAATATGATTTTTACCAAAATAATTTAATTTTGTCTCAAAAAAATCCTAATCCAATTTTTATTTTTTTTCAAAACATTATTACTAAGCTTAAATTTATTGATGAAATTATTAACAAAAGTTTATATGATTATAAAATAAATCGC
>CAMOAP010000043.1 GCA_946577115.1 uncultured Acholeplasmataceae bacterium
AAAGAAAAAAGAAAATAAAACTAAGGTCCCCCCTGTTATTATTCTCTTTTTTATCATATAAACCTCCATTTTTTAAAATTGCAAGATAAAAATTGGTTTAAATTGTTATATTTTAAAAACAAAATTATTTTAAGCTTTTAATAATTCGTTGTTTTTATTGGTAGCGTGTTTGTCAATAAGTTTAATATTTTGATCAGTTAATGTTTGAATTTGATTTAAATAAAAAATTTCTAAATCTTTAGTAAGTTCAACTTTTTTGATTTGATAATTACCTTCGCGACGCACGTTTCTAATAGCTACTTTGGTTTTTTCTGCTAGTTGCTCTACTTCTTTCATTAAAGTTTTTCTTCTCTCTTCGGTTGGTTTAGGGAAGACAAGTCTTACAACTAAACCATCAGTTTGAGGAGTGATTCCTAGATTAGACTCCAAAAGAACTTTTTTAATATTAGGAATTAAATTACTATCATAAGGTTTGATGTTGAGTTGGTTACCTTCAGAAACACTAATAGAGGATAATGTTTTTAAAAAAGTACGCGCTCCATAATAATTAATAGCAATTTTATCTAAAATATTAGGATTAGCAGTTCCAGTGCGAATATCACAAAAGTTTTTTAACATCACTTCTTGAGCTTTATTCATTTTAGTTTCTAATGACACAAGAATATCTTTGGCAAGTTGTTGCATATTTATTCTCCTTTTGAACTAATAACAGTACCTATGTTGCCTTCTTTAAGTACAACTTTTTTGACGTTACCTTTTTTTAGCATATTAAAAACTAAAATATCGATGTTATTTTCTAAACAAAGAGAAGCGGCTGTAATATCCATAACTGCCAGTCTTTGAGATAAGATTTGTTGGTGTTTCATTTGTTTAATTAAAACGGCATCTTGGTGTTTTTTGGGATCTTTATTGTAAACACCTTCAATATTGTTTTTAGCCATTAAAATAACATCAATATTTAGTTCGGCAGCTCTTAGGGCAGCAGCAGTGTCGGTAGAAAAATAAGGAGAACCCGCTCCTGCACCTAAAATAACTACTCTGTCTTTTTCCAAATGACGAATAGCTTTGCGGCGAATATAGGGTTCCGCTACCGAAGAAACAGGAAAGGCAGTCATAACGCGCGTGATGGTGTTTGTTTGTTCTAAAGCATCTTGCAAAGCTAAAGAATTCATGATAGTTCCAAGCATACCCATGTAATCTGCCTGAGAACGATCCATACCAAGTTCTTCACCAGTGCGTCCACGCCAAAGGTTGCCTGCGCCTACAATGATTGCGATTTTGACTCCTAAGTCTTTGATTTCTTTGATTTCCCAAGCAATTTTTTTAATAGTACGAGGATCAATGCCGTATGAAGAGTCGCCTTTAAGAGATTCACCACTTAATTTTAAAAGAATTTTTTTATGCATTCAAAAAACCTTTCTTCATAAACATCTGCAATGCCTTTAAAAAAGTCTAAATTTAAGTTTATTAAATAAAGTGTGAAATAAAGATTTTTGAATTATTATTTACCCATTTCCCAACGAACATAAGAAACTACATCAGTATTATTGGCTTTAAGATAATCTTTTACTTTTTGATCTGAATTTTTGATAAAAGATTGTTCTGATAAACATATGTCTTTTAACATTTTACCTAAACGATTTTCAACAATTTTTTCTATCATTTTTACAGATTTTTCAGGTAATGCTTTAGCAGTTTGTTTATGTAAAATCTTTTTTTCTTCTGCTAAAAATGTAGGGTTTATTTTGTCAGGAGTTAAAAATTGTGGTTTGGAAGCGGCTATATGCATCGCTATGTCTTCTGATACAGAAGGGCAGTTGTTTTTTAAAACTACCAAAACAGAAATGCGTCCTCCTTGGTGTTTGTAAGTTCCAAAAGATTCGTGAGGCTTTTTGGTAACTTTTAAAACACGTTTAAGAGTGATATTTTCGCCTAAAACGGAGGTTTTTTCTAATAATAATTCTTGAACCGTTTTATTTTGATAATTAAAGGCTAAAAGATCTTTGGAGTTAGATAATTGGTTTTGTAAAATAATTTCGCCAAGAACTTTTACTAATTGTTGAAAATTTTCGTTTTTAGAAACAAAATCAGTCTCAGAATTGATTTCATATAAAAAAGCGTTATTGCCAGCAAAAACAATATTAGTAATTCCTTCAGAAGTTGCACGTCCTTGTTTTTGGGCTGCTTTAATAATGCCTTTTTCTCTTAAAAACACAATGGCTTTTTCAATATTGCCTTCATTTTGTTGTAAAGCTTTGTGACATTCATTCATTCCAGCATGCGTTTTTTGACGTAAATCCTTAATCATTTCGGCTGTAATTTTCATTGGTTGCTCCATTCTAAATTTTAATGATTTAATTACTTTTAATTATAAAAATAAAAAATTGTGTATTGGTGAGTTAAGGACCAAAAAAACTTAATTATCTTTCGTTTTGACTTTGACTTTGGTAAGATGGTTTTCTTGGTGCAGCTTGGTAAGGACGTTTGTTATAATTGTTGTAATTTTGAGGTTTTAATGGGTTTTTAGCATCAAAAGTTTCTGCTTTTTCAGCAACGCCACCAGTGCCTTCAACACAAGCATTAGCCATTAACCAAATAATTAATTTAACTCCTCTAATAGCATCATCATTAGCAGGAATAATGTAGTCTACCAAATCAGGGTCACAATTAGTATCTACAATCCCAAAAACTTTGATTCCTAATTTGCGCGCTTCGGCAACCGCGATGCTTTCTTTTTCTGGGTCAAAAACAAAAATAGCTTGAGGCAAGTCTTTCATATTTTTGATGCCACCTAAGAATTTTTCTAATTTATCTCTTTTACGCTTTAATTGCACTACTTCTTTTTTAGGAAGTTTTTTCCAAAGTCCTTCTTCTTCTTGTTTGTGGAGCAAATGAAGTAATTCGATTCTTTTTAAAATAGTTTTGAAATTAGTTAGCGTGCCACCTAACCAACGATGATCTACGTAGTATTGTTGTGAACGTTGCGCTTCTTCTCTAATCGCTGATTGAATTTGTTTTTTGGTGCCTAAAAATAAAGCTTTTCCACCTGAAGTAATGATGTTTAGCAATTCTTGATAAGCTTTTTCAATTTCTTCTGAAGTTTTTTTCAAATTAATGATATGAATGCCATTTCTAGCAGTAAAAATGTAGGGTTTCATTTTAGGATTCCATTTTCGAGTGGCATGGCCAAAATATACTCCTGATTCTAATAATTGTTTTGTTGTAACTACTGCCATTATTATTAAAAACTCCTTTTTATTTGGATTGATGTATTTTTTCAATATTGTAATTAATTGTGATAAAAACTAAATAAATGATAATTTTGTTTGTGTTTGGGTTTTTGCATTGTAACTATTTAATAAATTTTTTCATTGTTTTATAAAATATTTGAATAATGCATTTATAAATTTCTTATAATTAAATAAAAGCTTTTTTTGGAAATTTGAAAGTTTTTTTTAGGAAGAAAAATGACATTTTAATAATTAAATAATCAAAATTGACGGGCAAAATGGTTTGCCTTGTAGCAAAAAAAGGCAAAAAAACCAATAAATGAATGAAAAACCAAGCACAAACAATAAAATGTTTTTTAAATAATAAAAATAAATAACTTTTTTCCTAACATATTTTACCATATTTAAAAACATTTAACCATGTTTTTGTTGATGTAATTGCGATGTTTTTTACTTTGTGCTACCAAAACCGCCTTTTCTGGCAAAATTATTTTCTTTTTCTTGGTGAATTTGGAAAAGGGGTTGAAAAATTCCTTGTGCAATTCTTTCGCCTTTGCAAACTTGAACTGGGTTTTTAGAAAAATTATACAAAGCAATAAAAATATGACCTTCATTTTGCAAATTATTATAATAATCACTATCGACTACTCCCACACCATTGGCAAGGATAAGTTGTTTTTTTAAGGGCAAAGAAGACCTTAAATAAATTAATAAAACTTCGTTCGAAGGAAAAGATGCTTTAATTCCTGTGGGAACCAAAATGACTGTTTGCGGTGGTATTTCCATGCTTTCGGCTGCTTCAAAATCATAACCAGCACTGAATTTGGTTTGACGTTGGGGAAGATTGATTAATTGATTTTGATAACTGCTTACTTTTGCAAAAAAACGATTTGTTTTATTCATAAAAATTAAACCTTAGCTTTCTTTTGGGGTAGTTATTAATTTTACTTTTAAATTAATAAATGCAAATCACAAAATAAAATTAATAAAAAATGAGAGATAAAAAATAATTAAAACCGGGAGATAAAAATATCAAAAAATGAGTTTAAATATTATAAAATAAAAATA
>CAMOAP010000044.1 GCA_946577115.1 uncultured Acholeplasmataceae bacterium
GAAAAGAAATATGTCAAAATGTTTGCTAGACCCATACATTACTTATGAAGAGGCACCAAAAAAATTATCATTGATTTAACTATTTATTTTTTTGGAAAAGACAAAGTAGAAATAATTGATTAAATTATTTACCCTATTTCAAATTTAGTACTATAAATACAACTAAAATAATGAATATTCAAATAAAAACCCTATAATGCCTTTTAAATTTAATTTAGTAGGTATCAATAATACCTGTTCGCCCTCAATTAGTTTTAATATAACCCTTAAATTTTGCGATTTTATTTTTTAAAAATTTTTTGGTTTGAAATAAAAAACATATAAAAGAAGCAAAAAATGAAAAACGAAGCAAATCAAGGAATAATTAAGGGTGATTAGGAAAGAAAACCAATCCCCAAAGATTTATTTCAAACCAAAAAATTTTTAAAAAATAAAAAAACATAAAATAATTAATTTATTTAATCATCGTTTTATCAGCATTTACCTAACTTAATTTCTTTGTAAAAACACAACCTTTTTAAGGATTAACATAATATATAACTCCCTATTTCCCTTTCCATTATTAAAAAGAGGTGTTTTAATAAAATTAAATTTTATAACATTTCATTAATAATAAATCCTAAATATTTCAAATATTAAATAATTACAATAATTTATCCACCCAAAAATAAAGGATAACCCAAACTGTAATTACAGTTTGGGTTATTTTAATTAAATAATAATACATTTTTAAAAAATCAAAAGCCTTCAAAGAAAGCTTTAGATTTGGGAAACTTATCAGTTTCAAAAATTTCTTTCGGAGTGCCTTTTTCCAGAATTTGACCTTGTTCCATGAAATAAATAGTATCAGATACTATTTGAGCAAATTTCATTTCATGAGTTACAATAATAAGATTGATTTTTTTCTCTGATAATATTTGTAAAGTTTGTAATACTTGCAAAGTAGATTCAGGATCTAAAGCAGAAGTGGGTTCATCTAAAAGAATCACTTCAGGTTTCATACATAAAACTCTAGCAATAGCAACACGTTGTTTTTGACCCCCTGAAAGTGTTTCTACTCTTTGATTCACAAGAGCTTCTAAATCTAGTTCTTTTAACCGTTCTAACGCGTTTTCTTGAGCTTCTTGTTTAGATAATTTTAATACTTTAATCGGAGCCAAACAACAATTTTCTAATACTGTCTTTTGTTCAAATAAATTAAAACTTTGAAACACCATGCCTACTTTAGTTCTTAGATGAGATAATTTTACTCCTTTATCTAAAATATTTTTATTATCAATTAAAATTTGTCCAGAATCAGGTTCTTCTAATAAATTAAAACACCTTAATAAAGTAGATTTCCCTGAACCAGAAAAACCAATAATAGTTACTATTTCTTGTTTTTTAATTTTTAAATTAATATTTTTTAAAATTTCTTTATCGCCAAACTTTTTACAAAGATTTTTAACCTCAATGAAATATTGCATTCTAAACTCCTTTTTTTTGTTTTTCTAAATATTTAACAAATAAATTAGCAATCGTAATTAACACTAAATAAATACAAGCAGTAATAGTATAAGGAATAATAATACTTCCTGTTTGAACAATTTGAGTTTTGGCTTTCCATGCTACATCTAACAGACCAACCAAACCACCAAAACAAGCACTATCTTTAATATTTACAATAAATTGTTGTACTACAAAAGGAAGTGATTTTTTAAGTGTTTGGGGGAAAATAACATAAAAAAATGTTTGTCTTTGAGTCATTCCTAAAGCTAGAGCAGCTTCTACTTGTCCTTTATCTAAAAACTTAATATTTTGTAATAAAATACTTGTAATACTAACTGATGAATTTAACAATAAAACTATAACGCCTGAATATATCGGATTTAATGCAGGATTATAAGTTCTCCAACCAAAATGAACTATAATCATTTGAGCTGCTACTGGAATTGATTTAAAAATATAAAGTATTGCATCAAGTAAGTAAAGAAAACTTTGTATTAACAATACAATAAAGGGATTTTGTGTTTGATAATTAGGCTTAATACTTTTAATCCCTGTTAAAACAATAGCTAAGATAAAACCTACAATAACTCCATCCAATGAAAGCAATAAAGTAGTTTTTAAAGGTGTTGAATAATCAGGTAAAACAAGAAATACTTTTTGATACCACTTTAAACCTTGTTGTTGACTTAACTCTTTTAAAGATTGTTCTAACCATTTATTAGTTATTTCTTTAAACTTAGATATTTGGTATTTTAATTGTTGTATTTTCATGGGGTTTTGTTTGTCAGTTGGTTTTAATTGTTCACCTTTTAATTCTTTGGTTAACTCAATAATACCTTTAACATTTAAACCGTCACCTTCTAAATCAAGTCCTTTTTCTTTTAAAAATTCTTTAAAAGCATTATTAATTTGAGCAACTAATTTGGTATTACCTTTTTTCACTACAATTCCCAAACCCGCAGGAGAAACAGTAAAACGATTATCATCAGATATAATTGATATATGTTTTAATTTATTATTTTGCAAAGCATAATATTTAGTAATATAACTATCAGTTATAAAAATATCAGAAGCTTTATCTTCAACACTTTTAACACACATAACAGCATCATCAATAGGATTTAATTTGGTAATGTGTGATAAATTTCCTAAATCTGATCTAATACTTTCAATAACTTTATCAGCCACAGAACCAGTAAGAGTTAAAAATTTAATTTTGTCTTTTGGATCTTTTAATTTACTTTTTATATCTTCATAATTCACTTCTAACGGCAAATTTTTAAAACGTTCATCATCTGCTCTTACCAAAAACCCTGTATTATCTAAAGTATAGGCAATAGTAAAATCAAAATTTTCTTTTCTTTCATCAGTAATACTAATAGAAGAAATAGCTACATCCACTGAATTATTTTGTACAGCAGTAAACATCCCATCAAAATCAAAAAGACTAAATTTGCAACCTTCATACTTTTCTTCTTTGGGTAATAATTTTACTATTTTGTCAATTAAATCTATATCAAATCCTGAAATATATTCACCTTGAATAGTTCTATGAGTTTTACTAGTATCTTTATCAGATTTAATAGCCAAACTATTAGGAGCTGCATCAGCTAACACACCTACTCTTAAATATTTCTTAGAATTATTAACTCTTTGAAACAACCCGACACTGAAATGAAGCCATCCGCAAAAAATCATAAACATAAATAATAAAAAATATTTAGTGTATTTTAGATATTCAGTAATTTTGCATTTTTCTTTTTTCCTTTGAATCATAATATATAATTTTTACCTTCACTTTCAATTTTGGTGTTTGTAAAAACTATCTATTGGACAAATTTAATTTAAAATACCATAAAACAAACATCATTATTATAATAGATACAAGAATTTTAATATACTTATGCATGTGAAATCTATATTCAGGAGGCATCTTGTTAATTTTCACTTTTTTAACCTTTTATTTATATATTATAAATATACATAAATTTTAATATGCATAATTTA
>CAMOAP010000045.1 GCA_946577115.1 uncultured Acholeplasmataceae bacterium
ATCTTATCAATAAGCGGTTTAACTTTTTAATTTATAGTTTGATTTTATATTTATTATTCCCCAATAACAAATGGAGCGGGCGATGGGAATCGAACCCACGTCTTTAGCTTGGAAGGCTAAGGTAATGACCATTATACGACGCCCGCCTAAATAGTTAATTAAAGAATGGTCGGGAAGGCAGGATTTGAACCCGCGACCTCCTGGTCCCAAACCAGGCGCTATACCAAGCTAAGCTACTTCCCGTTAATTACTTTTATGATGTTTTAATGGCACACCCAAGAGGATTTGAACCCCTAGCCTTCTGATCCGTAGTCAGATGCTCTATCCAATTGAGCTATGGGTGCTCTTTTTATCAAATTGGTGACCCGTACGGGATTTGAACCCGTGAATGCATGCGTGAAAGGCATGTGAGTTAACCGTTTCTCCAACGGGCCTAATATTTTTTATTTATACCTTGGAATAAATCATAAAGCATAAATAAAAATAATCTCTTAAAGTAGAATCAAAATGAAATAAGTTATTCAAAAGTTTTTTTAATTTTAACCAATAATTATTATACCAATATTTATCCACAAAGTCAAATAATAAAATTATTTTATGACCAATATTTGGAAAATACGTATTATTACGATATTGTAGTTTGCAAATGTAATCGCGTAGTAACTCAAAAAATAAATTTTGTGATAATTAATATTTATACTATTTTTCAATTTGGCAAAAACTATAATAATAGCAAGTATATTTATTTTTGAAATTTAGGTTTTCTAATAATTCCTACTCCAATAGCGATATCTCCTACATGACATCCAACAACAGGAGTTAAAGGGATTTGTACTAAATTTTTTAAGCCTAATTGGGTTTCTAAAACTTGTTGAAACTCATTTTTTAACTCAGGGTGCCCTGTAAAAATTAAATGAATTTGATAATCATGATTTTGTGTGTATTCTTTGATTTTAGAAGCTATGGCTAAAAGTGCTTTATGGGAACTTAAAGTCTTTTTAATTAAAGCAATTGTACCATCTTGTTGCACTTGTAAAATCGGATTTATTCTCAAAAGACGACCCAAAAAACTTTTTACTCCTACTAAACGTCCATTTTTAATTAATTGTGTGAGTTTTTTGGTCATAAAAAAAATGGTATTGTTTTCTTTAATAAAATCTAAATGCTTGACAACTTTTTCTAGTGATTTGCCTTCTGCAAATAAACGATAAGCTTCTAGGGCAAAAAAACCTTCACAAAAACAGACAGTTTTAGTATCATAACAATATACCTCAATTTTATCTGATACCATTTTTCCTGCTTGAATAATAGCATTATAAGTGCCACTTAAAGCAGAAGATAACGTAGTTACAAAAGCTTTTTGATAACCTTGTAAAGCTAATTTTTCAAAATAAACTACCATTTCGCCCACCGATACTTGCGAAGTTTTAGGCATAAAATCAGGATTATTTTTAAACATTTGATAAAATTGATCGTATTTCATGGTTTTACCATCAATATATTCTTGATCATCGATCAAAATTTTAATTCTAAGAATATCAATATCACAAGAATGCGAGTAATAATCAAGACAACTAGTAGAAGTGGTTGCAACTTTTATTTTCACATTATTCTCCTTTAATTTGCTTTAGGAATGCCAATTATTTGCCATATAAAGGTTTTTGGTAATGAAAAATATTTGGAATATAATTAAAATATCCAAAGAAATTAGTATTAAAAGTAGGTATTAGTTGGTTGTAATTTGGGTTTAGGTGGGTGCCAAAATGAAAAATACAAAAATAAATTGTTAAATTAGAAAAAACAAAATAGCAACAAATAAAAGGCAAGTAGTATAAAAATAAAATTAACTTTTTGTATATTGAATGATTATTTTATTTTTGACAACTTTCTTATTATTTTGTATCGTATTTATTTGCATTTATTATTAGTTTTATTCGTTTTTAACACTAATAAAAATAGGAATAACAATAGGTCTTTTTTTAGTTTCTTTGAATAAAAATTTAACTAATGATTCTCTAATATTTTTTTTGAAATCATTCCATTTAAGATACTTTTTTTTCAAAAAAATTTCACTTTTTTCATCAAAAATAGCTTTTAACTTAGGAAAAATATGAATAGTTTCGGAATCTGCTAAAAAACCTTTACTTACTAATTTTGGTTCTCCTACTATTTTTTTGTGTTTAGCATTAACATTCGCAACAAAAATTAAAACTCCATCCGCTGCTAAAAGTTCACGGTCTTTCATAATGAAATCTTGCCCATAAATAACAGGAGTTCCATCAATTAAAATTTCTGTAAGGACATCACTATTAGATTCGACAAAGGCATCTTTTTGTAAATCGCAATGCCAAATGCTGCCATTTTCTAACAAGAAAGTTTGGTTGAGTTTGAATCCTAAACTTTGAGCAATTTTTTGCACTTGATATTGATGACGATATTCACCCATAACAGGAATAATATATTGAGGTTTTAAAAAATTAAGCATCAATTTGAGGGTTTTTTCATAATCATTATAACAAGAGTCTAAATCTTTAACCAAAACATGGGCTGGAATATTGTGTCGTGACAAAAGATCTAGGGTTTGAGATTGCATTTTGGCAATTCCTGCCATTTCTTTGGACATTAACAACACTAAATCTTGGGGCGTTAAATGAATTAAATTATCTGTTTTTTGACACATTTTTTGCAAATGAAACAAAGATTCAAAATGTTTACCTATCACAAAGACAACTAATTTTGGATGTTTTTTGGAGTCTTCTAGTGTTTTTAATTCCACTAAATTGAAGGAAGGTACTTTTAAAAAACCTTTTTTCAAAGCAACATCTATAATTTTTTCACTTTTTCTACCTAAAAAAGTTATTTTAAAATTAAGTTTACATGCCAAATCCACTACAGATTGAATTTTTAACAAATCAGGCATCAAAGAAGGAATAACAATAATTCCTTCGGATTGCAGCAAGTGATTGCTAAAATAGTTATTCAATTTATGATCAAAACTTGATGCATCGTTATTATGCGAAGATGTGCTAAAAGCCCCACGGCAAGAAGGCAAAAAGGCAAGCACTTTAGATTGTGCTAATTGAGCTAATCTTGTAAAATTAGTTTGAAAAAATTTATTTTTAGAATGTAATAATTTTAGGTCACCAGAGTAAACGATGCTACCTCTTTTAGTTTGAAAAACCATCCCCAACGTTTCAGGAATCAACTGAGATGTAGCAAAAAAGGCCACTGTCACATCATCAAAAATAAGTTTTTCATCACTTTTTACGATTTGTAGATTAAAATTGCGATAATTAATTTTATGACTTTGGAAATGCGCTTTTAGGACTTGCATCGTAAAATAAGAAGCATACACAGGGATATTAAAATCTTTCATCAAGTAAGGCAAGGCGCCCAAATTGGTTTCAAAAGCTGATGATAAAAAAACGCCTTTAATCTTGTCTTTGATGTCTTGTAATTTGTAATAATCAGCAATAATAGCATCGATGCCATAAAGAGCGGTATTAGGATATTTTAATCCAGCATCAAGTAAAAAATAAGATTCGTTAATTTGCAAGACGTAAAAATTTTTTCCACTTTCACCTAGTCCTCCTAAAGCGCAAAATTTAATGTCATTCACTTGGAACCTCCAGTTTGTAATTTAGAAATTATTCATAACTAAAGATGAAAATAATTTCTTGAAATGTTTTGAAAATTAAAAAAAAATAAAAATTGGGATTGAATTGGGATCACCAATCCAGAATCGAAAATTGAAAAATATATTTAGGTTTGAGGTTTGGTAATTATTGGAATTGTTGAATTATTTAATGGTTTCTGAATTGAAATAAAGCACCTCTCAAACAGATAAAAAAGTAAATATTTTTTCGTTTTGTCAATTTAGATGTTTTTTACAAAAGCCAAATTTGAATAAGATAATGCTGCATTTATTTAATTTATATCAATACATAAACTTGTAAAATGACCAAAATCAAAATAAAACAGCAATTGCAATGCAATTAAATTCAATAAAAAACTCGTAACACATGCGCGAAAACTTTTTTTGGAAAACTTGCGCTCGTATTTTATTGTAGCAAAAATATTATTTATTAGTTTAAAAGTTGTTTTATAAGAGTCAAAATCAAATTTTGAATAATTAAAAATATTAGCTATAAGGGTAAAAGCAAAGAAATATAATAAAAAAATAGATGGATTATTAATGATTGTAGGTGATTTAATAATAATTTTAAATCATTAACAAAAAATATTTTTTAAGTTTTCTTTGGTTTTTCAAATATTGCATTTCTTATTGGATATTCAAATCGCCAAAAGCAATTTTTTATTTATAAATATTTTTAATAAATTTCAAAATCATAAATAATTGAAAAAATAATTGGCTTTGGGGTAAAACAGTTTTTTGAATTATTTATAATTTTTAAACTTGGCTTATAATTTTTTTGCCCAAGAAATTAATTTTGAAGTTGGTTGTAAAAAAATAAATTTATTGCAAATATTTGGTTTTAAATTTAGTTTTAATTTTAAATCTAGATTATAACTTTTTTATAAGTTAATTTTAATATTATTGTTAGTATTAATTTTGGTTTTTTTAAAATAAGTGGAATTATTGCTTTTAATTTAAAAATTTAAGTAAACAATCCAAATACTAAATATTATCTAATATACTTATATTATACTAAAAAAATAATTTTTAAAAACGCATTTTTGCCTCAAAATTAAAAAAAGAAATTATTTATATAGTAAAATCATCAATAAAGTTCGTCATTACTACTTTATTATTTGTTATAATTTTTACTAAAAAAATGAAGAACCACTCAAAAATGAGTCTATTTTTGCCAATTGACAAAAATATTAATTTTGTAATTATAAGGATACTTTTTTTGTAACTTGTAATTTTAGTATTATTAATATGATATTTAATTTATATTATTTTATCATCATGTAAACATTTAATAAATAATTAAAAATCTAAAAGAAGGGTTTAATTTTTTTATTTTAATGTTGATTTACTTTCCAAAAAAGATTTTATCTTATTAAAAAAAATAATACTAATATTACTCACCATAAGCTGAGTTAATTATCTATTTTTATACAGTTTTAATATATGTTTTTTATATTTTAATATTTCTTTTATCGATGAAAAATAACACAACAAAAATTAAATAATTTTATAAATGTTTTTTAAAATAAAACTAAAATAAGTAAAATAAAAAATGGGATAAATAAAAAAGTAAGTTAGAGCAAAATATAAAAAAAGATTGTGAAATAGAATAATTTTAAATAAATGTTTAGCTTATCCAAAAGAAAAAATACAAATAATGAAAATCAACATTAAAATAAAAAATTTAAATAAAATAAATTAATGTTATAAAAATAGCCAATTAATAAATTACTTTGTATTGTTGTTAAAATAGTATCATAATTATAAATAATTACTTAATAAACAAATTAATTTATAATACAATATAATCGATAATTAATCATTGATAAAAAGATTTTTAATTTAATGTTTTTACGCAATTTATTGCTCCCCAAAATTTTTTAATATTATATAAAGTGATTGTTTGTGTTTTGTTCTCATAATTATGATAAATGTATCCAAAAAAATCAATATTTTTGAAATTGTTTCTAAAATAAATGATTATTATTTTTTCTAAAAATCATCAAAGTATTTATTATTAGATATTATAAAATAGTTTTTGTTTTTTTGCCAATATTAATTAATTTTGAAATTTTAAGGAAAAATGAAAAAATGCAAAATATAAAGTAAATAAAATAAAAAATCCCATCAATTAAGATGGGTTAAGTTATTAAATTGTAAACAAGTATATAAAAGATTTGTTTTTTTAGAATGTAATTATTGATTATTAACTAGGAGAAGGTTTTTTTGGAGTTAGAGGAAATGGGTGTTTTTTAAGGTCTTTGTATAAAATCGTTATCTTCTAATTTTATTTTATATTCTTTTTGATTAGTGGATGTTGTTGTTTTTTGAACTTCAACAGTTGAAATTGTTGTTGTATAAAAATATTGACTTTCTTCAGACACAAAATCATCTTTTCCTAAATTTTGTGTAGCAAGTTTTTCACTTAAATGTTGCCATTGTTGATTAGGAGTTTTGTTATCTTTATCATTGGGATTAGCTTTATATTTTTCAATAATTTCTTTAGCTGCATTATAACTAGCTTGAATAATTGCATTAATTTCTTTAGTTTGATCATCATCATCCAAACTAAAATCCATACTTTCTGAACCTAATGACATTCCAAAATCTTTTACCATTTTAGTAGCAATAGCACGCACATTTTTCAAATCATCACAACAACCAACACTAACACTAGTTTCAAACACTTCTTCAGCTGCACATCCTGCCAAAGCAGTAATCATTTTTTGTAATAAAACTTGTTTAGTTAATAATTGATTGGCTTGTTCGTCTTCATTACTAGCCAAAAAAAAGATAGTATATCCCCCCGCTTTTCCTCTTGGTTTAGCAGTTACGCGATGAACATCAAACCCTAGAGCATGAGCCACTATGGCATGTCCTAATTCATGATTAATAACTCTTTTTTTATCTGCTTGAGAGGTGCTTTGTTTTAATTCAGGACCCATTAAAATTAAATCCATAGCATCATAAATATGTAAAGGTGTAATTTTATTTAGGGAATTAGTATCTTTGGAGGCTATCTTTTTAGATTCTTTCACTAAAGAATTAATATCTGAAGGAGTAAAGTGAGATCCTTGCAGAATTTTAGCCACTTGTTTTAATTCATCTTTTGAAGGATAATTTTTTTCTTGAATGTTTTCGCGTTTCATAAAAGCTGTAAGTAAGGCTTGGGTTGTTTTTAAATCCGGAGTACCTAAATAAATGTGCTTTCCTAAGCGTCCTTCTCTAATTAAGGCATCATCTAAAAAATCTTTACGATTAGTGGCTCCAATAACAATAGCTTGCGGAGTTTTTTCATTTGAATCTACTCCATCAAGTTGAGTTAATAAAGCATTAAGAGTGCCTGAATGTTCTTGAGCACTTTTTTCTTTGCTTCTTTCAGCTCCAATAGCATCAATTTCATCAATAAAGATAAAATAATAACTCTGTCCACATTGTTTGGCAGTTTCTTGAGCTACTTTAAATAAACCTCTTACACGAGCTGCGCCGACTCCTACATATTTTTCGACAAAATCAGAGCCCGTAGTCACAAAAAAAGGAGCTTTATCTTTAACAGCGCCTGCTAAACATTTAGCTAAATAAGTTTTTCCTGTGCCTGGAGGGCCCCACAATAAAACTCCTCTTGATAAATCTTTATAAGGAAAAAGGTTCATTTCGTTTGCATCATCATTTACTGCTGTAATATATTCTTTTAGCTCGTTTTTAACTTCATCATATCCAAAAAAACTATCAATATCAAGATTTCCTTTGGGTATGTATTCTTTTTCTCGTGCCCACATAGTATCTGCTTTGGTATCTTTGCCCATAGAATTAGCAAAATTTTTAGACACCTTAATTAAAGAAAACAGAAAAAAAATCACCATAATGTTTACAATAATAGTGCTTACATTAGTAGCAATTGCTAAATAATTTTTAGGTTTTTTAGGCGGAATTGGATAATTTGGCGGATTTTTCGGTGGATTATCTGGTTCAGGATATTCAAATCTTTGAGGTTCCCATTTCATAATATACCTTCCTTTATATTTTTTATATATTAATTAGTTAGTTTGATTAAATTCATTTTTTTATTAAATTAATTTGAAATGATAAAAAAATATTCAATAAAAATAAACATAATAATTTATTCAACAATTTTTAATTATTTTAATCAATATTTGCAAAAAATAACTTTACTATAATTTTCTTAACACATTTATTTTAACAAAATTTAGAGATATTACAACAATATCAGCAAAAAAGAACTTTTTATTATTGCAATTTATTAATTTTATGATAAGCTAAAATTAGCAATAAATAAATTTGAAATATTAAGAGATTGTGGTCCTTTTTGATTGTTTATTGTTGCAATTTTAATTACTACTTTTTTATTTTGTTATAAATTAATTATTTTGCTTTATAATTATTTTATTGACTAATTTATTATGTTTATTTTTATTGAATATTTTTTATATTTGATAATTCAACAATAATTTAAAACTTTATTATAATTATAATAAATTAACTTTATTTCTCCAAAAAAGATAGGTATCAAAACATGAAAACATTAATTATTTTAAAAGATTTAAACAAAGTATTTGACAATCAATTAATTTTAAGAGGAATCAATTTAGAAATTAAACAAAATGAATTTGTCACTTTATTAGGCCCTTCAGGTTGTGGAAAAACTACTATTTTACGTATTTTAGGAGGTTTTGAAAACCCTAGTAGTGGAGAGGTTTTATTTCAAGGAAAAAGCATTTTAAATGTAGCTGCTCACAAAAGACCCATTAATACTGTTTTCCAAAAATACGCTTTATTCCCTCATTTAAATGTCTTTGAAAATGTAGCTTTTGGCTTACGTTTAAAAGATTTTAACTCCAAAATTAAAGCTAATTTAGCTCTTGATGAAACCCATTATCAAACTAGCAAATCCAATTTATCAAAAATTTTTCACCAAGAATTAAACAAAGATTTAACTCAAGAAAAAACTACCCAAATTACACATAACTTTAACAATCAAATTGAAACTTTAAACAAAGATTTTAAAGCAACACAAACTGCTCTTAAATGCAAAAAAATAAACAAAAAAGAGCAAGAAGAACAAATCCAAAAAGAAGTGTTCAAATACCTTAAAATTATGGGTTTACAAGGACTTGGAAAAAGAACCATTGAACAATTATCAGGCGGTCAACAACAACGTGTTGCAATTGCCAGAGCTTTAATTAACAAACCCCAAGTTTTATTACTGGATGAGCCTTTATCGAATCTAGATTTAAAATTAAAACAAGAAATGCAATACGAACTTAAAGAAATCCAAAAAAACTCAGGAATTACTTTTTTATTTGTCACTCACAACCAAGAAGAAGCATTTACTATGAGTGATAAAGTAGTTGTCATGAATCACGGCGAAATTCAACAAATAGGAAGCCCTGAAGATATTTACAACGAACCTGCTAACCGTTTTGTAGCTCAATTTGTAGGAGAATCAAACTTAATTAAAGGGGTAATGAAAGATGATTTTTTAGTTCATTTTGACAATCAAACTTTTAATTGTGTAGATAAAGGTTTTCATAAAGAAGAAAATGTAGATATCGTTATTCGTCCCGAAGACATTGATATTGTTTCCCAAGGAAAAGGATTAATTACAGGCATAGTACAATCTATTATTTTTAAAGGCGTTCATTGGGAAATTGATGTTAAAACTGCCCAAAGAACCTACACTATTCACACTACTGACCATGTTGAATTAAATAAACAAGTAGATATCGCTTTTAATCCTGAAGACATTCATGTAATGGAGATTTGGTAATGAAAAAAACCTATGCTTGCAAAGACAATCAAAAACTATACAGACTATTAATTTCACCTTATTATATTATTTTATTGGGATTAATTATTTTACCTATGGGATTTATTTTATTTGATTCTTTTCAAGACACTAACCAACAAACCGCATTTTTTGCAACCCGCTTTACTTTGCAACACCATCAAGAATTTTTATCCAATAAATCATTTTTATACGTCCTTGCTAGATCAATTGCAATTTCTATTATTGTTTCTTTTTGTGTTTTTATCATCGTCTATCCTCTAGCCTATATAATTTCTCGCCTCAAAATGAAATGGCAAAGTTTTCTTGTTATTCTAATCAATGGAACTATGTGGATTAATATGATTATCAAAACCCAAGCATTAGTCCAAATATTCCACTTATTGCAAAAAACTTTTAATATAAATCTTTTAGAAACGAATTTTGCTATGATTATAGGACTTATTTATTTATTTTTACCATTCATGTTTTTACCTATCTACACTGCAATTATCAAAATAAATCCACAACTTATTCAAGCCTCCAAAGATCTAGGAGCAAATGAATGGCAAGTATTGCAAAAAATTATTTGGCCCTTATCACTTTCAGGAGTGCTTGCAGGCATTTGCCTTGTCTTTTTACAAACAACAACTAATATTGTAGCTCCACGTTACCTAGGAGCAACTACACAAATTACTATTGCTGAATTAATTGAAAACAAAGTTTTATTAAGTGGAGAAATAAAACAAGCTTGTGCAATTGCTATTAATCTTTCTTTAACGATGTTTTTGATTTTTCAAATGTTTAAAAAATTAAGTTTAAGAGAAAACAAAGATGTCAATTAAATTATATGGGAATAAATCCCCAAAAAATGCTTCTATCAAAATCCAAACCAATCCTAAAAAAAACATTAATAACATTTTTTATATAATTTTAGTTTTAAGCTTTATTTATATTCCTATTTTATCTTTAATTATTTTTTCTTTTAACAAAAGTGAAGGTAGAATTGCATCTTTAGTTAATTGGCAAGGTTTTAGCTTTCAATGGTATTCTAAACTTTGGACTGACCAAACAGTTAAAAGTGCTATCCAAATAACTTTATACATTGCTTGCCTAACTACTTTAATTTCTACTTTTTTAGGTACTTTTGCAGCTATTAGCCTTGCTCAAAGTTTTAACAAAAAATGGCGTAACATCGTTCTTAATATAAGTAATTTTTCTATTGTTATTCCTGAAATTATTACTGCTTTGGCATTATTTGTTGTCTTTGGTTTTATGGGTTTGGAATCTGGTTTTTGGAGAATGCTTTTAGCCCACATATCTTTTTGCACTCCTTTTGTAGTTATTACTGTCTATCCTAAAGTAATAAATCTTGACCCTCATTCTTTAGAAGCAACCTATGATTTAGGAGCAACCCCACTCAAAGCTTTAACCAAAGTAATACTGCCACAACTTAAAGGGGTTATGCTTTTGGGAGCTACACTTGCCTTTAGCCTTTCTTTTGATGACTTTATGATTTCTTATTTTGTAGGTGGTTCCGAATGCCAAAATATTTCTGCTTATATATACAGCCTCAAAGGAACTATTAACCCAACTGTAAATGCTTTATCTACTATTTTAATTATTATTGCTAGTTCTAAAATTATCCTGAATTTCATCAAATACAACAACCAAAAACAAAACCAGAATCACAAAAAAAACACAAGCACAAACATCAATGAAAACGCATTTGATACCAAATGAAAAAGACAATTAAAACTGTAGCAAAAATATTACTTTTAATTTGCACAATAACTTTTGTTATTTTCATTATTCTTAATCTTAGAACCAAAAATAAATTACTTCCTCAATACCAAGAAGAACAAACATTAACATTATTTAATTGGGGTGAATATTTAGAACCCAGCATTATTGAAAAGTTTGAAAAAGAAACTAAAATCAAAGTTAAACAAGTTCTTTTTTCTTCTAACGAACTTGCAGTTTCCAAAATTAAAAGTAAAAATCAATATGATCTAGCTATTTTAAGTGAATATGCAATTGATCAATTAAGACAAAGTGAAATGTTAGAAACAATAGATGATAACAAATTAATAAAAGATGACCAACATTATTATAAATTAAATGAAAAACTTAAAACAAAACTCCTTTCTGAATTTGATTTTAACGATTATGCCTTTCCTTATTTTTGGGGTAAAGTAGTTATTCTTTATAATAAAAACAAAATGACTGAATCCCAAATTAATGAACTTAAAGATAAAGGATTTAAATATTTAAAAGACACCAATCTAAAAGTAGTTTTATACAATAACGCTCGAGACGGTTTAATGGTAGGTCTAAAAGCTACTGAAGGTCAAATTGCAAACCCCTCCAAAAATGAATTAGATAAAGCTAAAAAATGGCTCTTAGAACTCAAAGAGCAAAAACCTAACTTAGCTTTTATAAATGATCAATTAATGGACCGTATGAAAAATAAAAATAACGAATATTATGATATAGTTATTGCTTATTCAGGGGATGCTAATTTTTTAAAAGAACAAAATAATAATCTGGATTATTTTTCTCCTAAAGAAGGAACCAATGTTTGGATTGATGCTTTTGTAATGCCTAAAGGAAGTCAAAAAGACCTAGCTTATAAATTCATCAATTTTTTAAGACAAAAAGAAAATTACGAAAAAAATTTAGCTTTTAATAAATATAATTCTCCTTATGAAGGATTAGAAAATTTTCAAGGAATTCCCCAAATACAAATCCAAAATAACGATGAAATTTACAAATATAACCAAAAAACCCAAAAAACCATCAATACTTATTGGAACGATATTATTGCTTTTCCCAACCAAAAAGATTATTGGCTATTTATCTTAAGTTTTTTTATTTTTTTAGTTATTTTTATTATATATCTTCATCACCAATTCAAAAATAAATTACATTTAAACCAACTATCTCAAAAAATAAAAACTTTAATATGATTTGTTCTCAACCTAAATATTAATCAATTAATAACCAATTTAGTATTTCAATTAATGTTTTTTTTCAATTTTTTTTATATAAAGATAAATTATAATAATAAAAATATCCAGTAGCAAAATAAATAATATATAGGCCAATATTTTTATATTGTAAATGTGTTTATCATGAGTTTGAGATTTTTTAAATCATTACAATCAACTACTTTATTATTTGTTTGGGATAAATAAATTTTATTTTTTGGTTGAGTATTTGCATCCACTAAAACATTTTTAAGAGGCAATATTGGTTCTATATTACTATTTTTATACCCCAAGTATAATGATGTTTCCAATCAACTAATTTATTATTTTCTTTGCTTTCAGCTAAAAAATATCTTTTAGATTTTTGTCTACCATTTTTATCATAAGTCGCATCACAAGTATCAGGATTTTGCCAATAACTACAAGCACACCTTAGCCAATAAAAAATGCTTGGGTTTTTCAAAATTATTCAATTTGTAAAAAACTCTTTTCGAATATGACGATTCTTAAATAATGACAACTTTAAAAAATTGCTATTATGTAATTTTAATTATACAATTATCTCTTATTTTATTTTTGATAATG
>CAMOAP010000046.1 GCA_946577115.1 uncultured Acholeplasmataceae bacterium
TTTTAGTTTAATGGTTGTATATGAATAACTTCAAAAGATTTTTGTACATATTTAATTATTGTTTTATCTTCTTCAATTCCATTTTGTATATTTTTAATGTGTTTTGCAATAGGGTTTTTAAAACAAATAATCATTTTTAAATCACATAAAGTTCCACTTCGAATTTGTATTGTTTTGATTTTATGTTTGGTGGTTTTGGTGTTGAATGTAAATGTTGGATAATATGCATAATTATTTGTGTTTTATTGTTTTTTCTATATTTACTTTATAAGTTCTTTGATGGTACTATAATCTCCTTTTTCGAATGGTGATAATTGTGGAAATGGGGGTTCTTTGTTTTCTTCTTTATTTTTTTATTCATTACTGCAATAACGTCAATAAAAACTACAACAAAAGTAAAAATAACTAATAAAATTGTCCATAATTTATAATTGGGTTGTTTTTTTATTTGGATACATTTTTATCTCCTTTTTATTTGTTATTTTGTTAATCTTTATCTCTATTTTATTCTTTTTATTTAGGTAAAAAACTCAATAATATTTAAAAAAGGAGTTTTATGAGATTTTGTGGAGACTTAATAATTTATTTGTGATTGTTTTTGGTTCCTAAATGCAAATACTTTTTTCCATATAGTATCAAATAATAACATAACTAAAGGACATAATAATAACCATAAATAATTAGATATATTAATATCCTTAGTATGGAATATATCACTTAAATAACTAAATTTAGTGATTAATACAAAGAATAATACTTCAATTATAATACCGTAGTACAATATTTTATTAGGTTTTTTGATAGTTTGCCAAAAGTAAAGTTTGTTAGAACGACAAGCAAATGCGTTTCCTACTTGAGCAAAGATAACAGCTCCAAATGCCATAGTAGAAGCTAGGTAGAATTTGTCTTTTGTGTCAAAATTGTAAATTGTACAAAAAAATGCTAAAGACATTAAACCTTCCACCATTCCTAAAAAGCCATAACTACGTTTTAATACTTTAGCGTCCATTAGATGGTCATTTTTAGTACGAGGCTTTTGTAATAATAAACTTTGGTCAGTTTCTTCGGCTCCTAGAGCAATAGCGGGAATTAAGTCAGTTAAAAGATCAATTGCTAAAATTTGTAAAACATATAAGTAAGGTTCTTTAACTCCTAAAAAAGCAATAGTGATGAAAGGAAAGATTTGGGGTATATTAGAAGCAAAGACATAAGTCATGAATTTTTTGATGTTTTCATAAATACAACGTCCTTCTAAAACAGCTTTGGAAATAGTTGCAAAATTATCATCTAATAAAATCATATCAGAAGCATTACGAGCAACATCGGTGCCTGCTTTTCCCATAGCAATTCCTATGTGAGCCGCTTTAAGAGCTAAAATGTCGTTAACTCCGTCGCCGGTAACTCCTACTACTTCTCCATTGTTGCGGTATGCTTGAACAATTTTTAATTTGTGTTTGGGAGTAGTGCGCGAAAAGACAACCGGATGAGGGCTTTTTAGGAATTCTTGTAATTGTTCTAAAGACATTTTGTCAAGTTCACAGCCGTCCAAACCAACAAATTCGTCTTGGATTATTCCTACTTGTTTGCCAATGGCAGCAGCAGTAAGACTGTAATCTCCTGTAATGATAGTAATTTTAAGTCCTGCTTGAGTTAAGTTTTTAACTGCTTCTTTAACTTCTTCTCTTGGTGGGTCGTAATTAACTGCAAACCCTAAGAAAACCATATCTTCTTCTAGGGGATTATTTTGTTCAATTTTTTTGTAAGAAAGAGCAAGAACGCGGTATCCTTGTCTTGCAAATTGGTCGTTTTGTTTAAGGAAGGCTTCTTTTTCAAGAGGGCTAAAAGGACTGACTTGAGATCTTTTGTATTGCATTTGACATTGTTCAAGGATAATATTAGGAGCTCCTTTAATAAAGAGATATTGTGAATTTGTGTCATATGCAGGTTCTTGGTGGTTTTTAACTAAGACACTCATTTTTTTGCGTTCTGAAGTAAATGGGTTTAATTCAATGATTTCTAAGTTTTTCTTTACTTCTTCAATGTTATAACCGTATTTTTTAGCAGCAATTAATAAAGCTCCTTCAGTAGGGTTGCCTATTAATTTAAATTGGTGTTGTTTAGTGGGCATAGGAACTAATTTAGCTTCAGAGCATAGAACTGATGCAATTAAGAATTTTTCAATTCCTTTTTTGGAAACATTATTGCTTGGATCAACACTAAATGTTTGTTCGTCGTTATAGCCAGAACCTTTTAATTTGATAGTGCCATCAGGAGTTATAATTTTTCTTACTGTAAGTTGGTTTTGCGTTAGAGTTCCTGTTTTATCAGTACAAATAACAGTAGTAGAGCTGAGGGTTTCTAGGGAAGAGATTTTTTTAACTAAAGCGTTTTGTTTAGCCATTCTTTGAGAACCAATTGCTAAACTTAGATTAACAGTAGGAAGTAAACCTTCAGGAATATTTGCAACTAACATACCAACTGCACAAACAATTGCTGTTTTAAAAGCTGTCATATCATATTGTTCTGCTTTGAAAAAACAAATTATAAAGACAAATAAAGCTGCACAAGAAGCAATGATGCTTACTTTTTTAACAATGTTGTGCATTTCTTGGTCTAGAAGGCTTTGGCCTTTTTTAATACTTTGCGCAATGTTTGAAACTTCTCCAATTTGGGTGTTATTTCCAATGGCATAAACAACTGCAAAACAACTACCTTGAGTAACTGTAGTACCCGCATAAACTAAATTAGGAATTTCAGCAATGGAATGATTATCTTCAAGGTTTGGCATTTCAGTACGGTTTAAAGGAATAGTTTCGCCTGATAACATTGAATTGTCAACAAAAAAACTATTAGATTGAATAATACGTGCATCCACTGGAACTTGGGTTCCTGTTTCTAAAAAGATTACATCTCCAATGGTAAGTTCAATAACATCCATTAATTCTATTTTTTTGTTGCGGTAAACTTGAACTTTTTTAGGAATCATTTTATCTAAAGAAGACAACATTTTATCAGTTTTGTATTCTTGAGAAAAAGAAAATAAACCATTTACAATGATAACTAAAATAATAGAAATACCGATGGCTGCTTCTTTGGGATTAATTACAAAAATCATTAATGCTGCTATCCACAATAAAATAGCCATTACAGAGGTAAATTGTTTGATTAATTGTTTCCAAAACGGAAAGGATTTACTTTGTTGTATAATGTTTTTACCGTAGAGAGTTTGTCTTTTTTGGGCTTGTTTGTCAGTAAGTCCGTAAGCATCGGTGTTTAGATGTTTGACAACAGCATCTTTATCAAGGCGACTGATTTGCAAAATTTCTTCTTTTTTATTCATATAAAGTTTTTTCCTTTGACTAAATTTTATATTTTAGTATTTTTTTTCACTGATATATAAAAAATATTTGCAAGGCTATAATGGTGGATAAAATTAAATGGAATAAAGGAATTCAAAATAATAAGGATGCTCTAATGGATTAAGATAATTTTTTAGTTGTTGGTGGGGTTATTTTTGTGAGTTTATGTGGTTTATGTGGTTTATTTGATTTATATGTGGTTTTTTTAGTCTTGTTTGTATGCAAAGTAATTTGTATGTTTTTATTTTTGCCTTCTTGTTTTGCATTTGCAAGTTTAATAAATTAGTTATATTTTTTTATAAATACTAAAAAAATAAATCATAAAAGCGCTACAACCAAAGCTATAAAGTATTATCTTGGGTCAATTTTGCAAAATTAAATTATTTTTTAGTTCGTTTATTTTAGTCATCTTTTTTTTGATTATCAATTATTTTTTATAAGCCTGACTAAATTATAACAAAACAAAAAATAAAAGCTAATAATAAATGTTAAAAAAATGAATTATTTTGATAATTTAGAACTAAAAACCCTTATTTTGGGAATTATTTGGGTGGAATTGAGTTATAAAATTTTTTTAAATTAGTTTTGTTAAATATATAAATCATTCAAATTTATAATTCTTAAATTCATATTATAAAATATAATAATATATGTA
>CAMOAP010000047.1 GCA_946577115.1 uncultured Acholeplasmataceae bacterium
AAGTTAACTTTTTTATATTTTAGGGATTTTACAATATTAATTTAATATACGTTTAATTGCTTGTTCTAAGAAATGTTTATCAATTTGGTCTTTGTTATTTCTGATAGACAAAATTAAAGCCTCATTGAGTATAGCTGCAAGTTGGGCACCTGATGCACCTTCAGTAATTAAAGCTAATTTGTAAAAATCTACATCCAAAGAAATATTTTTATTTTTAGCATGAACTTTTAGAATAGCTTCTCTAGCTTTTAGATTAGGTAAATTAATTTTGATTTTACGGTCAAACCTACCTGGACGAATCAAAGCGGGATCTAACATATCTATTCTATTAGTAGCAGCAATAATGATGATTTGTGAAAGTTTAAAAAAACCGTCCATCTCTAATAAAAGTTGGTTTAAGGATTGGTCGTGTTCGCGTGTTTCTATGATAGGATTGTTTTTTCTTTTAGCACCTAAAGTATCTATTTCATCAATAAAAATAATGCAAGGAGTAGTTGTTTTGGCTTTTTTAAATAAATCTCTTATTCTAGAAGCTCCAACTCCTACATAAATTTCGACAAATTCAGAACCAGATACAGCATAAAAAGGGACTTTTGCCTCATTAGCTAATGCTTTTGCCAGTAAGGTTTTACCTGTTCCTGGAGGACCTTCTAATAATACTCCTTTAGGAATTGTAAAGCCCATTTTATGATATTTTTGAGGATGTTTTAAGAAATCAACTAATTCTTGGATTTCTTCTTCTTCTTCTTCAAGACCTGCTACATCTGCAAAAGTGATTTTGTCTTTGGAAAAATCAATTTTTGCATCAAATCTATTTATTTTTTTTGATAACATCTTTTGAAGATTAATTAAAATATAACATCCAAAAATAAAAGAAACAAAATAACCTAGAAATTTGAAATATAATTCTAAAAAATTAAATTGGATATTTTCTTTGACTTCTACCAAAACATCTTTATATATATAAACAACACGTAATAAAGTATCATAATGGGAGGTTGTCATTTTACAATAATATTTTTGATTATTAAAACTTTCTGCTTGAATTAAATAATGTTCTTTGGCCCAAATGCTGTATGGGCTTTTATAAGTATAATGAATTTTTTTAATTTCGTTTTTTTTAATTTTTGCAAATAGTTCGTACATATTTATTAAATAAGCGTTTTTTAATTGAATTTTTTCTATCCCAAAATATGATAATTCTAGACTAATTAAAAATAATAAAATTAAAAATAATAGTAAAATAAAGTAGATAATAATTTTGTTTTTATTAAAAAATTTGAAAGACACTAAGTGGAGGCTCCATGATGGAATTTATAAAAAAAGGTTATCAATTATTGTAATTAAATTAATAAAAATCAATAGTAAACAAAAAAAAATTATATTATTTGGATTTTAAAAAAGATTTTTTCAAATTTAATTTGCTTTTGAAAAACCATATAAAAATTCCATATTATCTTTAAGGCGTAAATTAATTAAATAAAATAAAACCCCTATAATGGAATTACTTACAATAACTGATGAAAAACTATAAATAAGATTAAGTGACCAAGAATAAGAAGGGCTTTGGATGAACCACTTTAAAAAAGTTTTGTGGGCAAAGTTTGCTTGTAATAAATTAATAAATAAAATGCTTGAAACAATTTGAACTACACTAATTAACACCAAAGTTATTATAATAGGTGTTTTTTTGGCGAGATGATTTAAGTTTTTTTGATAAAATAAGCTCGAAAAAGAGCAGACAATATATGGAAGAAAAAATCTGTAAAGGAAAATAAGGGCTTCACTTACATGTTCATTTTTATTGTTATGACTGTGATTATGATTTTCGTTTATATGGTGTAATAACAATTCCATAAAAGAAAATTCTAAAACATAATGAATTAAAAGATAAAATAAACTAGACCAAAATCCGTATTTAGGTCCAAAAAGATAACCTATTAAAATGATAAAAATTAATTCAATTCGAAAAAAAGCATAATGGCAAGGGATTCCTGCATTAATAGTATAACGAGAAATAAGTTCCAAAACAAAAGCCAAAAATAATAAGAAAGAAATGGCAATGATTTTTCTTAAAATATTTTTTTGATTATTTAACATAAATATACCTTTTATTTTATTTTCATATTTTATTTAGCTATTTTTTGTGGTTTTTTCGTTGTTGATCTATATTTTGATAGTCTATATAAAATTTTAAATTTAGAACTATTTTAGTAATTGCTAATAACTTAAATTTTTAAGTTTTTCTTCTAAAATGCCTTCTTTAAGTAAGTTCAAAAAATCATCATTAGTAGCATCCAAAATATAAAAACCGATGTTTGTTTTTCCTAAAACTTCTTGTAATTTATCAGTTTGATAAGTTATTCTGTCAAAAAGTTTGCTAAATTGTTCTAAATTATCTTCTTTGTGAAAAAAATCCCCAATCAAAGTCATTTTTTCAATTAAACCAAATCTAATATCTAAAAAAATTTCTAATCCTCCCCAAGAAAAACGTTTTTTAAGTATTTTGGTGTGATGGGGCTGGTTTAAGAATAAAAATTTATTGGAAGCAAATTGGAGAGATTCTTTTTCTATTAATTTTATTTCTTGATCGCTAAGTACATAAATTTGTTCAGTTAAAGCATCAATTAAATACTGCATTAACTTTTCTTGTGACATATCTGGAAGATAGCCTTTAAGATTAGTTACTCGGGAACGTATACTTGCAATTCCTTTAGAAATTAATTTTTGGTCATTTGGAGTAATTGTGTTTATCATAGTTTGAAAATCACAATTATAAAGAAGTGTTCCATGAGTTACCATGCCATTTTGATTTTGCATAAAGGCATTTCCAGAAATTTTTTTTCCTTCTAGTAAAATGTCGTTTCTGCCACTAAATTCAACATTCAGTCCTAATTTTTTTAATGCAACAACAATTCTAGCTAAAAAAGGTTTAAAACTGAAATTTTTTTCTTTTTGGGCAATGATGCTAAAAAGAGGAGTTTGAGGGTCATTATAAACACATCCCCCACCAGTAGGCCTTCTAAATAAAGGAATTTTATGTTCTTTGATATAATCTAAATTAACTTCGTTTTCAATTATTTGATTTTTTCCAACTACAACTCCTTTGATTTTCCAAATAAAAAAGAAGTTTTTTTTAGGGTTTTTCTTTAATAAATGATTAAGGGTGTATTGTTCTAGGGCGTAATAAAAAAAAGGCTTTAGGTCGCAGATGCGATTAATTTTAATCAAAATCATAATAAAATCCTTTTGTAAAGTATTATAAATGTTTTTTCCAGTAATATTATATCATTTATCAGTTATGTAGACTCATATTAATCTTTTTTCCTTTGGTTCTTTTTTTAAAAAATCAAATTATTTAAAAATATTTTTCCCCCACTTTACCCCAAATTTAAATTATAGATTTAAAAAAATAATTTTTGCAATTTATAAATGTTATTTTAGTCAAAAAAATAAAAATTTATCCAAAATTAGAATTGCCATAAATTAAATAAAATGATTTATAGTCTCAAAAATCCTTTTTTTAAAAATATATAAAATTACAAAGATGTTATTTCAATTGTTTTAAAATTATTTTTATTTGCATTGAAAAAGGTTATAATAATATTGAGTTTTTTTTATTATTTTTCATTAATTTCCTATATTTATGGGTATTTGCAAATGATAAAAAAAATCTTTATTTTTTTGTGTTTTGGATAAGGTGGGCTTGCTTATAAATATCATTTAGAAGTTTTATTTTTATCTTATGTACAACTTGAAAAAATTGTTTTTTATGCAAAAGCAAAACTCTACATTCAGGCAATTTGATTAAAGAAGGTGTGTTTTTGGTTTTTGGTTCT
>CAMOAP010000048.1 GCA_946577115.1 uncultured Acholeplasmataceae bacterium
TTAGTTTTATACAGAAAATATAGACCACAAGCTTTTGTAGATGTTGTCGGTCAAGAAATTATTATCCAAACTTTAAAAAACGCCATCAGATACCAAAAAATCAATCATTGTTATCTTTTTAGTGGCAATAAAGGCACTGGAAAAACTACTTTAGCCAAAATTTTTGCCAAAGCCATTAATTGTTTGTCGCCCAATCAAGGAGATGTGTTTTGTTCATGTCATTCTTGTCAAAACTTTGCTAAAGCAAACACGGACATCACAGAAATTGATGGTGCTTCTTATAATGGGGTTGACGAAATCAGAGAATTACAGGACAAAGCCCAATACAAAGCTCAGACAGGCAAATACAAAGTCTATATTATTGACGAAGTGCACATCCTTACGCCCAACGCCTTTAATGCTTTGTTAAAAATTTTAGAAGAACCACCCGAACATTTAGTTTTCATTTTAATTACTACCGAAATTTATAAAATTCCTGAAACGATTTTTTCGCGTTCCCAAAATTTTGCCTTTGAGAATTTGAACCTCAAAAACATCACTGCACAATTAAGCAAAATTGCTTCTTTGGAAAATATGTTTATCACTGAAGACGCCATCAAAAGCATTGCTTGTCATTCGGAAGGTAGCATGAGAAATGCCCTTAGTTTGTTAGATCAGGTAAGTGCTTATCAAAACAATTTGATTACTTCAGAAGATGTTGCAAACATTAAAGGTACAGTATCTAACAGCGTTATCAAAAAACTGTTCCAAAATCTACTAAAAAAAGAAGCGATCAAAACATTGCAACTTTTTCATAAAGTAATTGATTCGGGTAAAAACATTAACCTTTTAATTTTAGATTTAATTGATGCTATCAAAGATTATTTAATTTGGAATGCTAAAAATAAAAAAGATTCCAAAATTTCGCAACTTTCCCAAACCCAAAAAATATTATTGTTAGAAGAAACAAAACGCATTGATTATTTTTTAAGAACCTTAATTAAATTACAACAAGACCTCAAAAAAAGCGAACAAAAAAAATCTTTGGTAGAAATTGCCTTTTTACAAATATGCTCTTTACATTCTTTTCAATTTCAAGCTGATTTACAAGAAAACCAACAATTTGTAACAAATAAAACAAACATTTCCAATAATGATCAAGCATCAATTGAATTAGATGAAACAAAACCAAACAATACAGAAAAAAAAACCTTTGCCAAAACAGAAGAAATTAAAACAACTCAATTTACTCTAATAGCAAACGAAAAAACACCAAAAATAGCAAAAATAGAACATCTTCATCCAACCCTAAAAGATTTACAACTTCACAATAATTCTTCACAAAAACCCTCTAATAATTTTACTATCTCTGAATTTAATCAAAAAAATAATTTGCCTTCCCAAAACTCATCAGAAACGAAATACTCAATAAAAAAACACCCTTATTTTTCCAATTCCTCTCTTTTTGATTTGATATCGTTTGCAATGAATATTTTATCTAATCAAGACAAACCAACCAAAAAAACAATAACAAATTTTTGGAAAAATTTAAAAAATCATTATTCTACTAACAGTTATTATAAAAGTGTAGCCGAAATTTTGGATAGAGGAACCATAGTTGCTTTGGGACAAAATCAACAAATGATTTTGGTTTTTGAAGATGAAGATGTTTTCGAACTTGTTTTACAAAAAAACATCCAACAAAAAGTTTTAGAAATTTTGAATAATGACACTTTTGCAATTACAGACTACATTGCTTTTTTAAAACAAGATTGGAAAGCCTTCGAAACTTTTTACAACAAAAACCATCACCATCCAAACCCAATATTAATTGCAAAATTTATAGATACTTACAATTTTGATCTTGACTTGTATCAAATCAAAACAACCCAATCAAGCAAATCTGCTATTATCCAATTAGCTTATGATTTTTTTGGCAAAGATATAGTAGAAATAATTAACTAGGAGCAAAAAATTATGAAAACACAATATAATATGTTTGAAAAATTAAAAAAAATGCAAGAAGCAATTGAAAACGCCCAACAACAATTGGAATTACAAGAATTTATTGGCAAAGCAGGGGATGTAGAAATTGTTTTACAAGGCAACAAACAAGTTGTAGATGTTATTATTTTTCAAATTCACAACAAAGCAATCCTCCAAGAAAGCGTTTTGTTAGCTTTTAATGCTGCTTTAAAAAAATTAGAAAGAAAATCTAAAGAACTAATGCAAAAAGCATCTGGAGATTTGATAGAAGTCTAAATTTTTTACCCCCTTTTATATTTTGCATTTCTTTATTTTATTTAGTCCCTTTGTTCTTTTTTATTTTATCAATTATCATCATTTCTCAAATCCCAAATATTATTAAATTAAAAGGATGTATTTTATGAAAAAAATCAAAACTCCAAAATCACTTTTGGAAACTGCTTATGACATTATAAAAAAACATCACAATCCTGTTTCGGTCTATGATGTATTAAAACAAACATTGCAAAAACACAAAATTCCAAACCATAATCCCAATGTAGCCAATCAACTTTATTTAGACATCACTTTGAGCGGAAAATTTGTTTTTTGTGAAAACAATAAATTAATTATTAAAGAAAATAATAAACTTTTTTGGGATAAAGATTTTTTTGAAAAAACTCAAACTGCAAACGATGAACTTCTAGGCGAAGATGCCAATTTACACGAATTAGATTTTGAGGATTTCCTTTCTGACAAAGACACTACCCAAACTGATCCTCTAAAAGATAATTTGCTTGATTTAGAAGAAGAACCTTCAGAAGAACAAATCAAAGACGATGACAAAATTGAAGATGATATTGTTTTAGAAGACAAAGATGATTACGAAGATCCATTAGAAGAAGAATACGAACATCTTTATGAAAAATAATTATTACTTTATAATTCGCATTTACAAACAACCAATCAATAATTATCAAGTTTAGTTTTAAGTGCGCTGATATCCTGTATTCTTGCTGTATAAGGGATTTTACTTTTTTTATTTCCCCCAACTCTAAAAAACCAAAAATGGTTTAAGAAAAAACATTAGTAAAACGAGGTTAAATAATATGTTTTTAGGTTTTTACAATTATACAACTTATTTAACTCACCTAAATTTAATGAGTGGTTTTTGTGGAATTGGCTTTGGTGCTTGCGGTAAATACACCTCCGCTTTAATTTGCCTATTGATATCAGGTATTTGTGATATGTTTGATGGTTTGGTAAGCCGAACCAAAAAAAAACGTAGTAACACAGAAAAAAGCTATGGTATTCAAATTGACTCTTTAGCCGATATAATAAGTTTTGGCGTCCTTCCTATTTTTATTAATTATTCTTTGAGTTTCAAAGATAAAACTTCAATCCTAAATAAAGAAGGTTGGCTATTTGCGCTTGTTTGGATAGTCTGGGGTTTTTATCTTTTGGCAGCTTTAATTAGACTTGCTTATTATAACGTTGTAGCTGAAACCAAAAAATACAACTCCGAAAGCCCTTCTTATTTTACAGGTTTGCCTGTAACTACAGCTGCTATTTTGTTTCCTTTTTTATTTTTAGCTAAGTTTATTTGCAAAACTTGGGATTTCAAAAATTTAGGATTTATCGACCAAAGAATTACTTTTTTTTGGATTCATTTTGCCTGCATGTTGCTTTTAACTTTTTTATTTCTTTGCAAAAAAATACATTTCCCCAAACCAAAAGCCAAAACTACAATAACAATTATTTTATTATTAGCACTAAATTTTATCCTATTTATGTTACTTAAAATTTTATTAAAATATTTGTTGCCAATAGCAACCACAAAGTGAGTAATTTAAAATATGAAAATAGTTAATTTAGAAGGCAAAATTATTTGTCAAGACTCAACAAGTCGCCTACAAAAATTTTTATACACTAACTTAGAAAAAAGCTTTTGGAAAAGACTCCTTCTCAAAATTTTGATTACCAAACCTATTTCTTGGTTAGTTAATTTGTATTTTTATTCTCCTTGGTCACGCCAATATGCTTTGAAAATCATTAAACAACACCAAATTGATTTAAACTTATTTGAAAAAAATTTTTTTAGTTCTTATAATGATTTTTTTACAAGAAAATATAAAGAACTTTCTATTCCTCAAGATCACTTTGCTTTTATCAGTCCTTGTGAATCCAAATTAAGCATTTATCCTATCACCAAAAAAGCAATCTACTGCATCAAAGAAACCAATTGCAGCTTAATTGATTTATTGCAAAACCCAACATTAGCTCAAGAATACGAGGAAGGATATTTGCTTATTTTCCGCCTAGAACCTCACGACTATCATCGTTATCTTTTTGTAGATGAAGGTTTTTTTCAAATGCCTCCTTGCAAAATCAAAGGAAAATTACATACAGTAAATCCAATTGCCTTTGAAAATTTTAATGTGTTTAAAACCAACACCCGAGAATATAGCATCTTGCAAACGAAAAATTTTGGTAAAATAGTTCAAATAGAAGTAGGAGCCACATTGGTAGGAAAAATCCAAAATCATCCTTTACAAACTTTTTCAAAAGGCCAAGAAAAAGGCTATTTTGATACAGGTGGATCTACCATTATTATCTTAGTTAAAAAAAATATAGTTGCATTTGATACTCGTATTTTGGAACACACCCAAAAAAGATACGAAACCCAAATCCCTATTTTAACTGTTATTGGTACAAAAATAACTCCTACAAAGACCCATCAAATCACTTATCAATCCTCCATCTTTGAAACCATTACACACCAACCCAAATCAAATAAAAACTCCAATTGCATCACACAAACAAATCATAAAGAAAGCAAAGTACAAACACTTGAATAATAAAGATTTAAAAACTAAATTTATTTTTATTACTGGAGGAGTTGTTTCAAGCCTAGGAAAAGGAATCACTGCTGCTTCTATTGGTCAAATTTTAAAAAATAGAGGTCTTAAAGTAAGTATTCAAAAACTAGATCCTTATATTAATATTGATCCTGGAACAATGAGTCCTTATCAACACGGTGAGGTCTTTGTCACTGATGATGGTGCTGAAACTGATCTTGATTTGGGTCATTACGAAAGATTTTTAGATGCAAACATGAGCAAAAAATCAAACGTCACTGCAGGGCAAATTTATCAAAGTGTAATCAATAAAGAACGTGAAGGCAAATACTTAGGTAAAACCGTTCAAGTAATACCACACATCACTGAAGAAATCAAACAAAAACTAATTGAGGCCGCTATTTTTCACAAATCTGATGTTGTTGTTGTAGAAATTGGAGGCACTGTAGGAGACATTGAATCATCACCTTTTTTAGAAGCTATCAGACAAGCACGTTTTGATTTTGGTTATCACAATGTTTTATACCTTCACACCACTTTAGTTCCTTATTTAAAAAAAGCCAAAGAAATTAAAACTAAACCTACCCAACACAGTGTTAAAGAATTACGTGCTTTAGGAATACAACCCCAAATTTTAGTTTTACGTAGTGAAGTTCCTATCAACCAAGAAACCAAAAATAAAATTGCTGCTTTATGTGACATCAATCCAAAAGCTATTTTTGAATCCTTAGATGTTGATATTTTATATCAAATGATTCTGAACTTGAACCATCAAAGAATAGATGATTTTATTTTACAGCATTTTAAACTTACTAATTTTGAAACCGCCGATTTACAAGCCTGGCAACAACTAATTACACGCATCCAAAATTTAGAAAAAAAATTAGTCATTGCTCTAGTAGGCAAATACATTGTTTTACATGATGCTTATTTATCAATTGTAGAAGCTCTTAAACATGCTTCTTATCAATATAATTGTAAACTTGAAATTAAGTGGATAGATGCTGAAAAAGTAACTTCAGATAATATTTCTTCTTTTCTTGAAGATTGTGATGGTATCTTAGTTCCTTATGGTTTTGGTAACAGAGCTATTGAAGGAAAAATTTTAGCCATCAATTATGCAAGAACTAACAATATTCCTTTCTTTGGAATTTGTCTAGGTATGCAGTTAGCAGTTATTGAATATGCTCGCAATGTTTTGCATTTACACGATGCCAATTCTTTGGAAGTGGATGAAAAGACACCACATCCTGTAATTACTAAAAAAATAGTTGATAGCAATTTAGGAGGCACCTTGCGATTAGGTACTTATCCGTGCCATCTTAAAGCCAATACCAAAATCAAAGCTATTTATAATCAAGAAATAATTTATGAAAGACATCGTCATCGTTTTGAGATGAATCCTCATTATGTTGTTTTATTTGAAAAAAATAATGATTTTGTTGTTTCTGGAATAAATCAAGAACAAAATATTTGTGAAATTGTTGAGTTAAAAAGTCATCCTTGGTTTATTGCAGTACAATTTCATCCTGAGTTTTTGTCAAGACCATTAAAACCACACCCTTTATTTAAAGGTTTTGTTGAAGCGTCTTTATTAAATTAAGAAAATAAGTAATTTATAAATGAAAAAACTACCTTAATAAGGTAGTTTTTTTTATATGGATAATAAAAACACCCTTATTAAGGGTGTTTTTATTTGGTTAAATTATTAACTTTTTCTTGGAGGTTTTTGGCGTTATCGTTTTGAAATAATTTTTTTATTTCTTTAAAGGTATCATCAGTTGCTTTATTATTTGGTTCTAATTTTTTATAAGCATTGTCTTTTGATTGAATGATTTTGTCGTATAGATCTTTTACCACTAGGTATTCATCTCTGGTTGATTCTTTATAATATTCAATTATGTGTTTATTTACTGCTTCTAAATTAGTTTTAATGCTGGCCAGTTTAGAATTAACATTACCTTTATTTTTTTCTTTTTTTAACTTTTCAATTGCATTATACAAATTTTGAGATGCTTGTTTTGCCCAAATTTTTTTAGGAGAAAGCCAGTTAATAGGATTAAAAGAAATATAAAAGCCTAAACCTACATAAAGAGTAACAGTAATAAAAATAACACCAGTAATGATTTTTCCTCTTTTATTTGCTAAAAATTTCATCTTTTTTATTCCTTTACTAGTTATTTTTTAATAAATAAAATAATTGAAATACTAAAAAAAATAATTATATAATCAATTATAACAAATAAAAAGATTAAGCTTGACTTTTTGTTGGTTCTAATTGATTTTTATTTTATTTTTTTAAAAAGTTTTGCTAATGCTTTGTCTGCTTTTTCATCAGGTACAACTGTCAAAAATTTCTTTTTGCCAAGTAAAGTATTGATGTAAAAAACAGAGGTTTTTTTAACACAAAGAGCTTCTTCAATTGTATTTTTAATTTCTTCATGGCTAAATTCTTGGTCTTGATACCAATTTCTAACTAAGTCTAATTCGTTAGATGTAAGAGTTTGTCCTTTGTTGTGCTCTAAAAATTCAATAGTTTGTTGTATTAAGGTAAGTTGGTTTTGGCTTTTGGATTCGTGAATTTGGTCTTGATAGATTTTTTCTAGCTTGTCAAAAGTGGGGTGTAGTGAAAAAACTTCAATAATTTTATGGTTTTTGGTTTCTTGGGAAAGATCAAAAAAATTCTTTGACATCAATTGTTCTAAAATATGTTCTACTTCTTTTTTAGTTATACCTGCTTTTTTGGCTAATGCGTTGGAAGAAAAGACACGTTTTTTTGAACAATCTAGCAAGAATAGTAAAATAGTTAGTTCAGGATAAGTTAATTCTAATTTTTGATATTCTTGAATTAACATTTTTTCCACTTGTAAAAAACCATCTTCGTAAAGTTTTTGAAATATAACCATATTATTATTGAAGCTCCTTTTCTTGGTCGCCTTTGTTGTTGGTTAGGTCTTTGGTTTTTAGCAACTTTGGACAATGCTTGTTGGGCCGCTTTTTGCTCAGCGGCTTTTTTAGTGCTGCCTTCACCTGTTCCTAAAAGATTTTTTTCTAAATAGACTTCTGCTACAAAATTTTTAGAATGAGCAGGTCCTTGTTCTTGGACTATTTTATATTGGATAGTTTTTTTTTCTGACTGAACTATTTCTTGTAATTGAGTTTTAAAATCAATAATATAGATAGTTTTGTCTAAGTGAGGCAAGACAATATTATGAAAAACTTTTTTGGCTGTGAGATATCCTAAATCAAGATAAATAGCACCAAATAAGGCTTCAAAAGTATCTGCCATAATACTTTTAGCATTAAAATCTTTGTTTTTTTCACCTTTGCCTAAAAGAAGATAATTTTGCAATTCAATGTTTAGAGCGTAGATGGTAAGTGATCTTTCACACACTGCCTGAGCTCTTTTTTTAGTCATAATGCCTTCGTTTTCTTTGGAGTGGGAATAAAGATAGTCAGCCATAAGTAAGCCTACGATGGCATCTCCTAAAAATTCCAGTCTTTCGTTGTCTCCTTGGGGTGGGTTTTGTTCGTTGGAATAAGAGCTGTGGGTAAGAGCCTTTTTGTAAAGATTAAGGTTTTTGGGAAAAATATTGAGGGTTTGAAAAAGAATTTGGATGTTTTTCATAGGGATTATCTTTCTTTTGTGGTTTCGGGGTTTTTGGGAGCTGTTTTTGTTGTTGAGGCTGGTTTATTTTGGTTTTCTTTGTTTTTGGAATTTTCTAAGGCGTGAGTAATTTTTTTATTTACTTCGGCTTTAATTAGTTTTTGAGCTTGTAAAATAGCTTGGCAAAAAGCGTAAGCTTGGGAAGAACCATGAGCTTTAATTACAATTTTGTTAAGTCCTAAAAGCATAGCTCCTCCAATTTGGTGCGGATCTAGTTGGTTTTTTAATTGTTGTATTGGTTTTTGGAACAAAACTTTAGTGGCAATTTTTTTGATAAGATTTTTAGTAAGGATAGTTTTTAAGTGGTTCATGAAATTAAGCATTGTGCCTTCATAAGTTTTTAAGGCAATATTGGCAGTAAATCCGTCACTTAATAAAATATCTGCTGAAGTGGTAAGAAGGTTTTGAGGTTCTTCGTTGCCGCCAAAATTAAGATTGCAATCTTGCGATAAAAGTTGGTAAGTTTCAAGTTCCAAAGCTCTTCCTTTGTTGGGCTCTGTTCCAATGTTAAGTATTTTTATTTGGGGATTTGAAATTGCTAAAATTTCTTTGGCAATAATGGTAGCATAATTTGCAAAATTATGCAAATGATGTGGTTTTAGTTCGGTGTTAGCTCCTGCATCTAGTAAAATTCTTGTTCGATTATCAAATGAATTAAACATAGGGGCAATGGCAATTCTTTGCATTAAAGGCATTTTTTTAAGAATAAGATGACTTGCTAAGACCAAAGTTTGTGTAGCACCCGCTGAAACCACTCCTTGAACCTCGTCTTGTTGGGCAGCTTCTAGAGCTAAAAATAAAGAAGCATTAGGGGTAGTTTTCAATTGGTCTCTTATATTTTTGTCGGCTGATCCTAAAAAATAAGGGGTGTGATTGATGGTAATTTGGTTGTTGCCAAAAAAAGGAGTTTTTTCAATAAGTGGAGTTATTAATTTTTGATTGCCATATAAAACAACGTGAAGTTCTTTATTTTTATTTAAAGCAAGTAGGCTTCCTTTGACAATTTCTAACGGTGCAAAATCGCCTCCCATAGCATCTATTGCTATTTTAATCATAAAAAACTCCTTTCTTTTGTGTATTGATGTTTGAAATTTGATTTTGATTTTTTAGATTAAATTATTTTGTTGGTAAATGAAACGTTTGAGGTTTTTTAAGTTTGATTTTTTAAAAAAGTATTTTATTTTTACCACATCAAAAATAAAAATATGGCTAACCCATAATTTGATTGTTTCTTTTGTGAAGTATTGAAAAATTATAATTCATTATAATAAATTACTTTGATAATAATTATCTTCTAGCTCTTTTGAGTATAAAATTTCAAAGCATTGGCAATTAAAATAAATTTCAGAAAAAGCATTATCAAAATAATTTTCAAGTTGTAATTATTAAGTTTTGGCAAAAATGTTGCAACAATAAAGAAGCAAATAACGCCATCAAAGGTTGGTTTATAAATAATTATAGAAATCAAAAGACAATTTATTAAAAATAATTTTTATCAAAATAAAATTTATAATAATTTGCTATAATATTAAATGAAATGTTAAATAAAAAAACTACATTAAACAGTTCAATATTATTTTATCATATTAGGAGATAATTTCATTATTTTAAGTTTTTAAGTAATCAATTAAACTTGAAAAGTAACGATTTGATCAACAAAAAATTGTAAAAGGAAGTGTTAGAAAATGGAATTTATGAAACAAGCAACCGAAGTTAAAAACTTTTATTTAGAAGTAAAAGTTAGATATTTAAAACAAAATGGTAGTTCACAAAGACAATGGTTTGCCACTAATGTTTGTGTAGGAGCTGATAATTGTAAACAAAAATATGATGAAGTTCTTATTAATTTTAATCATATTGATGCTGATAATCCTGAGTTTTTTTTGCAACCAGGACAAGTTATTAAAGTGTTAGAAGGCAAATTTAAGCAAAGTAAATGTGTTGCTGTTCCTGAAGTTTGGTTAGATGTAGATAGTTTTCGCCAAACTGATAAAGAAGAAAAAACCAAAATCAACTTATTATAATTTGAGTGGTTTTTTTTATTATATAAGGGATGTTTTGGAGTGTGATTTTGAATTATTCTATATTTCAAATATTTTTTGGATATATCAAAAGATTAAAAATAATTTTTATTTAAAAACAATTTAGCTACATTATTACTTGTTTGAGTAGCAACACATTGCAAAGAAATATTTCTTAATTGAGCAATTTTTTGGGCAATTAATTTGATATGATAAGGCTCATTCACTTCATTTTGAAATGGATAAGGAGTTAAATAAGGACAATCAGTTTCTAATAAAATTTTATCTAGAGGAATAGTTTTTGCGATTTCATGTGCAGCTTTGGAATGAGGATAAGTAACGACGCCTCCAATTCCAATGTAAAAACCTAGTTCCAAAGCTTTTTGGGCTTCTGTGAAACTAAAAACTAAACAATGAAAAACTCCTCTAACTTGATTGCGATAAGGTAGTAAAATTTGATAAATTTCTTCAAAAGATTTGCGTGCATGAATAATGATAGGTAAGTTATATTGGATAGCAATTTTAACTTGGGCTTTAAAAAACTTTTTTTGCATAGCTAAATTATCTTGTCTGTGATGAAGGTCAAGACCAATTTCTCCTATAGCAACTGTTTGCGGATGATTGAGGTATTTGATGATGCTTTCGGGAGTTTCTTGGGAAAAATTAGAACAAGGATGAATCCCAAAAGCCGCCATAACTTCTTTATATTTATTAGCAATTTCATAGGCTTTTTGGTTAGTTTTGTCATCCATACCTATAACAATCATTTTTTTGACGTCATTATTCCAAGCTTTTTTAACAACATCATCTAATTTATTGTTATATGTTTTAAGATTGAGATGAGCGTGAGTGTCTATTAACATTTTTTATTTATTCCTTTTTGGATTTTAAGAGATTGGGATATTATTATTTTTGTTGTTATTTATAAGTTTTAAAAAATGGTAAATATAAAATTAGATTAAATAAGTTAATTGAAATTTGTTAATTTTATAGGGCAAATGATTTTTTAAGGTTAAAAGTAATAATAATTTATAATTAGTTACAATAAGAAAGTAAAACAAAAATTTAACATATAACCCACCCCAAAACACTATATTAATATAAAGTAAAATAGATATAAAAACAAATAAAATAAGTTAAATAAATATAAAATAAAATTTTTGCCAATGTTTCTTTTTTTAATTCCACAAGAAAAAATAGTCCTCAAATCATTAGTATAACAACTAAAACAAAAGAACAATAAACTATTTTTTTTATCTTTAGAATTAAAGCCTATATTACAATCATACATACATGTTTAAAATCTTGACTAAATAGATTCACCAAAATCAATATTTTGAAGTTTTTTTACTTTTTTAGGGTCTTTTATAAATAAATTCTTTATCTTGAGATAATTTAAATCCAATATAAAAAGTAATGCCATTAAGAGTACGAAATGATAAAAAATAAATAAAAGGTAAATTTAATACCCAATATTTATCTGTGATTATAAATATTTTAGGATTTAATATTTACATTTCGCTTTACCTTTATTTGATTTTCGTCTTTTTATGTCGTTTCATTTTATTATTCTTCTTTTTATTTTCATAATTGAATCCACCTATTTAAGGAAAAAGAACCCATTAAAGGTTCTTTTTGATTAAAAGATCGCATATAATTATGCATGAATTGGTTTGTCAACAGCTCCTAAAAGAGCTTCAAAAGTAAGTTCTGATAAGGTAGGATGAGGATGAATTGCTTGAGATAGTTCATAAGCAGTTCCTTCAAGTTGCATTCCTACAGCCATTTCACTAATTAATTCAGTAGCGTTGTAAGCATAAATATGCATTCCTAAAATTTCTAAATGTTTTTTGCAAACAATTAATTTAGCAAAGCCTTCTTTTTCTCCATCAGCTAAAGATTTGCCAACAGCTCCGAGAGATATTTTAGAAACTTTATAATCAATTTGTTTTTCTTTAGCTTTTTGTTCGGTCATACCAATAGAAGCAATTTCAGGGAAACCATAAATACAAGCAGGGACACGGTCATAGTTAACGGGATGTGCTTTTTGTTCTAAAGCGTGTGTTACAGCTACAATGCCTTCATGACTTGCCACGTGAGCTAACATGTATTTGCCGTTTACATCGCCAATAGCATATACTCCAGGAATTGAAGTTTGACAAAAATTATCAGTTTGGACGCTATTACGGTTAAGTGCTAAATTTAATTTTTCTAAGCCTGCAAGATTGGCTTGAGTACCTACAGCCATTAAAATAACATCCGAAGTAATTGTTTTGTCAGTTCCTTTTTGAGTGTAGGTAGTTTGATTGTCATTAATTTTAGTTACTTCTACTTTAGTCACAATTTGGATTCCGTCTGCTTGAATTTTTTTAGTGTATGCAACAATAACGTCTTGATCCATACCGTTTAGAATAATATCTTGTTTTTCTAAAATAGTCACTTCGCTACCAAAAGAATTAAAAATAGTTGCAAATTCTACTCCAATGACACCTCCTCCTATAATAGTAACTTTGGAAGGGTATCTTTCTAATTGTAGTAATTCTTTACTAGTTTTAAGAATGCCTTTTTGATAAGCTTCTTTGGCACCCGGAATAGGGGGAACAAAAGCGGTACTGCCTGTTGCAATAATTAATTTTTTGGTGTTCAATAAGTTAGTGTCTACTTGGACTTCGCAAGGCGAAATAACACTTGCAAACCCATGATAAAAATCAATTTTATTTTTTTTAAGGAGGAAAGATATGCCTGCAGTAAGTTGCGAAACAATTTTATTTTTTCGTGACAAAATGGAGGACCAATCAAAAGAAATGCCGTTTTCTACTTTAATTCCAAAATCAGCACAACGTTTTATATCTTTATACATTTTGGCACTTTTTAAATAAGCTTTGGTAGGAATACAACCGTAATTAAGACAAATACCACCTAATTTATGTTTTTCTACTAAAGCAACTTTAGCACCCATTTGAGCAGCTTTAATGGCAGCAACGTATCCACCAGGACCTCCACCAATCACTAAAATATCATAATTTTTCATAATTTGCCTTTGGTCTTTCTGTTAGGATAAAAGTAATAAAGTAGGAGTATTTAACAATTCTTTAACGCGTTTTAAAAATCTACCACCATCAGCACCATCAATAATGCGGTGATCAATTGCTAAGGAAAGAGGAAGCATGTCTGCAATTACAATTTGATTGTTTTCAACTACAGGTTTTTTAGTTATTTTACCTACTCCTAAAATAGCTAATTCAGGGTAATTGATAACTGGAGTGCCGTAAGTAATATCGATAGAACCAAAATTAGTGATAGTAAAAGTTCCGTTTTGAAGTTGATTTAATTCCACTTTTCTTTCGTTAGTGGCTTTGGCTACTTGTTGTAATTGTTGTGCCATTTCTAAAAGAGTTAATTTATTAGCATCTTTGATGTTAGGAACTATTAGACCGTCTTTGGTATCGACTGCTACTCCTAAATTAATGAATTTTTTGTAAGTAACTTCTTCTTTAACATCATCATAACTAGCGTTAAATAATGGGAATTCTTGCAAGGCAATCGATACTGCTTTCATGATAAAAGCCATAAAAGTTAATTTGATTCCTTGGGATTGTGCTTGATCTTTGGCTTGTTTGCGTAGCGTTACTAAAGCAGTAATGTTTACTTCATCCATGAGAGTAGTTTCTGGGATTTTTCCTTTGGAAAGAACCATTTTTTGGGCAATGGCTTTTCTGAGGCGAGAAATTTTGACTACTTCGGTTTCTTGGCTAGACTTGGTAAAAGTTGGGGTTGGGGTTGTTTGTTCTTGTACAAAAGAAGTTATTGGTGGGGATTGTTTTTGTAAAGGGTTAGTGGCGTTTTGTACATCTATTTTTAATATTTTGCCATTTGCGCCTGTTCCTTTAATAGTTGTAAGGTCAAGTCCTAGTTCTTGGGCTAAACTTTTTACTAATGGAGTAGCAATTACTTTTTGAGGTTGCAAAGAAGTTTGTGTAGATGTTTGTGATTTTTGGTTATCGTTTTTTTCTTCTTTTGCAGTGTCATTAAGATTTTTAGAAGAAAACTTTTTAACGTCTGCATCAGTGTCGCCTGGCTCTTGGATTAAGACGATAGTGTCTCCTACATAAATAACTTCGCCTTCTTGAAGGTCTCTTTTTAAGATTTTTCCTGATACAGGAGAAGTTAGTTCTACATCTAATTTGTCAGTTTCAACTTTAACTAAAACATCACCTTCTTTTACTTGGTCGCCCACTTTAAAAAACCATCTTGTAATTGTTCCTTCATGAATGCCTTCGCCGACATCAGCAAATTTAAATTCAAACATATTTTTATCTCCTTAATTATAATGCAGTTTGTTTGGGGTTATTTGTTTTTAATTTTTATTTTGGTTTGTTATTGTGATTTTGGTTTTTGGATTTAGATATATTTTATTTTTTAATTTGTAGGTAGTTTTAATGTGTTGTTGTTGTTGTTTTGGGCCAAAAGGGTTTGGCTTATCTTTATATTTTTTTGCTATCTTATTCACAAACCACTTTTTTAATAGCATTAGCTATTTTTTCAGGGCTTAAAAACTGATAATGTTCTGCTTTGGCTAAAGGCATTGTGATGTCGTTTCCAGTAACTCTGGCAGGAGCTGCATCTAGGTATAAGAAAGCTTGTTCATTAACTAAAGCCATCAATTCTCCTGCAGGTCCGTAAGTTTTACATGCTTCATGAACTACTAAAAATCTTCCAGTTTTTTTTACAGATGTAATTATAGTTTCTCTGTCAATAGGATTAATAGTTCTTAAATCAATTATTTCTACGGAAACATTAGGATCAAGTTGTTTAAGGGCTAATAGTGTTTCTGGTATCATTGCTCCCCAAGCTACAACTGTAATGTCTGTTCCTTCTTGAACAACTTTAGCTTTACCAATTTGGACTTCATAGTCTGTTGCGGGAACTTCTTGACGGAAACCACGATAAATTCTTTTAGGTTCCATGTATACTACTGGATCAGGGTCATTAATAGCAGCCATTAATAAACCCTTAGCGTCGTAAGGGTTAGATGGAATAACTACTTTAAGACCCGGAACAGATCCTAAAATTACTTCTAATGATTCTGAGTGGTGTTCTAAGGATTTTACACCTCCACCAACTGGAACTCTTACTACCATAGGTACTGTATAATTACCACGACTACGGTTACGCAAACGGGCTGCATGGGAAAATAAGTCTTCTAGTCCTACAAAAATAAAACCATCAAATTGGATTTCTGCAACTGGTCGCATTCCGTTAATGGCAAGTCCGATAGCGCTTCCGATAATAGAAGATTCAGCAATAGGCGCATTAAAAACTCGATTTTCTCCGTGTTTGTCTTGTAAACC
>CAMOAP010000049.1 GCA_946577115.1 uncultured Acholeplasmataceae bacterium
TTTTGGATTATTGTTTTTTCGTATTTAAAAACTATTTCCAAAGCGCCGATTAACCTTAAAAAATCAATAATCATTTGAGATTCTTTCAAATAAACTAAAAAACCTTTTTTGTGATTAATTTGTTTGGCATTAAGACTAAAATGAAGCATCAACGTTTTAATTAATTCAATTTTATTGCTGTCTTTGTGAAAAAATTCTAGATGATAATTAGTTTTTTTTGGATCGTTTACAAAACCTATGCATAAAAAAACACCTCTTAAAAATGCTTTTTTAGCTTTTTGGCTTTTGAGCAAAGGTAAAAAATCGCTTCGAGTTTTAGTAAAAAAATGATGTTTTTCTAAAATTAAGGGGATGTCTATTTCAATTCCTACATGAATGCTTTTTAAATGTGGTAAATTATATTCTTTGCTAGTCATCAAAAAAGAGTTGGTATTAGGGTAAAAAGTTTTGATTAAAATCAAAAAACGCCTAGCAATTTTGATGCTTTTGGTTTGGAACCACAATAAAGTTTTTTGGTGGTTTTTTTCTAATTGACAGCCAAAATGTAATAAAGCTGTCAATTCAAAAAAATTTTCTATGAGCAAAAATTTTTTACCCGCAATTTCTTCTTTGATTTTAATATTAAAAGACATTGTCACCTTCTTGGATTTGTTTTATGGTTTTGGTTTTAGGAAAAATAACGGTAATCTTTTTATGATTTAATTTGGCTATTTTCTATAATGTATTCTAATTCTTTTTCTTCGATAATAGGAATTGTGAGTTTTTTGGCTTTGGTTAGTTTATAACCAGCATTAATGCCAACTATTAAATAATTAGTTTGCAAAGATAAAATGTTAGTTATAGTTGCTCCCATTTGTACTAATATTTGTTGGATTTGAAGGCGAGAATATTTTTGGAGGGTTCCTGTTAAAACAATTTTTTTGTTGGTAAAAATATTTTGAGTAGTTGGATTTCGGGTGTTATTGCTTTGAAAAGAAACTCCTAGTTTTTTTAGTTTTGTGACTTCTTCTAAATTAAAAGAATTAGAAAAGTATTGTTGGATGCTTTGGGCAATTGTGATTCCTATTTCTCTTATTTGAGTAATTTTGTCTGATGGGGCTTGTTGGAGATTTTCAATAGTTTGAAAATGTTTTGACAACACTTGAGAGACTTTTTTTCCGATATGTTTGATTCCCAAAGCAAATAAAACATCTTCAAATCCTTTTTGCTTGCTTGCTTCGATGGCATGCAAAATGTTAGTAATTTTTTTAGCTCCAAATCCTGGCATTTCTTGTAAAATATGCTGGTAGTTTTTCAATAAATAAAGGTCAGAAGGTTTGTTAATTAGATTTTGATCAAAAAAAGTAATGATGGTTTGTTCTCCTAAAACATCGATATCCATAGCATTTTTAGATACAAAATGAATTATTTTTTGGATTTTTTGCTCGCGACAATTTGGGTTGGGGCAAAAATAATCAACTTTGCCTGCTTTTTTTTCTAAAATTGTTTTGCAAACAGGACATTTTTCAATCATTAAAGTGGGTTTTTGCAAATCAGTTCTTTTGTTTTTGATAACTTCTAAAATTTCAGGAATAACCGATCCTGCTTTATGAACTATGACATGGTCTTTTATTCTGATATCTTTTTTGCAAATGTAGTCATAATTGTGTAAAACCACTTTGGATACCAAGCTCCCATCTACCATAACAGGCATAATTTCACAAACTGGAGTTATAACACCAGTGCGTCCCACTTGAAAAATGATGTTTTGAACTATGCTTTGGCTTGTGATAGTTGCAAATTTATAAGCAATTGCCCATCTTGGAACTTTAGCAGTGGCGCCCATTAAAGAATGAAAGGCAAGCTCGTTAATTTTAATGACAATGCCATCAGTATCGTAGGTAAGTTGTTCCTTAATTGTTTTGTATTTTTCAATCACACTAAGCAAATTTTCAAAATTAGAGACGCAATAATAATATGGGTTTGTGGTAAATCCCAAAGCAGTTAAAAAATACAAAGTCTCTTTTTGGGTGGGTTTGGTCAAATAAGGATCTGCAATACAATAGACAAAAATAGACAAATTTCTTTGAGCCACAATTGCCGAATTAAGTTGTCTTAAAGTTCCTGAAGCAGCATTTCTGGGATTAGAAAAAAGGGGTTTATTTTCTTGTTTTCTTTGGGCGTTTAGTTTTTCTAAAGCGGGATGGGATAAATAAATTTCTCCTCTAACTTCTAAATCAAGGTCTTCATTTAATCTTAAAGGAATGGTTTTGATAGTCTGGGCGTTTTTGGTAATATCTTCACCCCAAATGCCGTTTCCTCTTGTTAAAGCTTGCACTAAAATGCCTTTTTGATATTTTAAACTTATCGCTACTCCGTCAATTTTTAATTCAGTTAACAAAGAAAAAGTAGGAATTTTTTTGACAATGCGGTCATAAAAAGCTTTGAGTTCTTCAAGATTAAAAACATTTCCCAAAGACATCATTGGAGTTTTGTGTTTAATGGTACTAAATTTTTTCCCTATAAAACCACCAATTTTTAAAGTGGGGCTATAAGGAAGTTTAAATTGGGGATAGTGGTTTTCTAAATTGATTAGTTCTTTGAGTGAAGCGTCGTATTGTTGGTCGCTTAAATTGGAATTACTTAGATTATAGTATTGGTAATTGGCTTTGTTGAGTTGTTTTACCAATAATTTAATTTTTTGTTGGATTGAATCAAAATTTTGCATTTCTTTGCACCTTTTTTATAAATAAAAGTAGTTTTTTTGGTTTAGATTTTTTTAGGTTTAGATTTAGATGTTTGTTTTTGTTTTTTTTAAAATATTTTGTGTTGTTTCTGTTTATTTTTCTTTTTTGAAATTAAATTTATTTTCTGTTCTTTTAATAAGGCGTAAAATATTAGAATAATGTTTAGCTATAATAATTAAGGTAGCAAAATTGATCGAAAAGTAAAATAATTCTGGTTTATGAGACAGGTTTTTAATTGGGTCCAAAGTTCCAAAATTGCCCCAATACAAATAATTTAGCCATAAAAAAATATTAACTAAAGTGCTTGCAATAATTGAAGCTAACGAAGCATAACCAAAAAGTCTTAAAAAAATGGCAAAAAAAATGATACCAGAAATACCAATCAAAGGATTAAAAGAAGTTATAACGCCTACCGCAGTTGCAATTGCCTTGCCACCTTTGAATTTATTGAATAAAGAAAACATGTGTCCTACAATAGGAGATATTGCCAAAAGAGAAATTTTTATTGCGAGGTTGGGTTGTAAAAAAGTTTGCATAGGTAGTTCTGTTAGCCAAAATTCTGAGAAATGTAAAAAAAATGTAAGTGGCACAAATCCTTTGCAAAAATCTAATAAAAATACTAATATTCCCCATTTTTTACCCAAAACTCTCAAAGCATTAGTTGCTCCAATATTGCCCGAACCTGTATTGCGCAAATCTTTTTGTTGTACCCATTTTCCAATCACTAATCCTGTAGGAATTGACCCCAAAATATAAAAAAATAAGAATAAGAATAAAAACGATAAGTTTGCCACTTTGCACCTTCATTTCATTTATTGTTTCAAAACTTTATCATTTATTTAATGAATTTTTAAGTTGTGATTGTTTTTGTAATTATTAGCTTTTTTGATTTTAATTTAGTTTTTTCGTTTTATAAAAAATTTAATAATCATGTGTTTATAAAATAAATAATTTACTATATAATTTTACCATAAGAATTGGACCAAAACAAAGCTATTTTTGGAACTTTAACATTATTTTTTTTATAATAATTTTTAGGAATTTTAATATTACCTTTTTTTATCTGTTTCATGCATTAAATAATCATCATAAAAAATACTCTGATTTCCTTTAATAGTTTGACTTTTCAAACCTAAAGCATAATCTTTATCAGTACATAAATAACATGAATAAACACCCAAAGAATTTAAAACATCAATATTAAACAAAAAATGGTAATGAATAACTCCTCGCTTAGTAGTTGCCAATGACCAAAAATAACGAAACTGTCGCTTATAATTTTTTCTCATTAAATAAAATACTTTTTTAATTGACCCATAAATTCAGGATCACAAGTATATTTCATTAAATTTACTTGAGAAACAACATTAGGTGCTGTCAAAGTAACAAAAGATACATTTTTAGAATCTTTAAAATTATAAAGAACTTTATCATTGGCATTTTAAGTAGAATAACAATAATTCCTTAAAATTTTTTCTTATTAGATTTATTAAAATAAAAAAAGGAGATTAAAAAATAATGACTTTAAGACAAATTTTAACACTTATTGCTCTTATTGGTATATTTATTTTTGTTTTATATAAGTTTG
>CAMOAP010000050.1 GCA_946577115.1 uncultured Acholeplasmataceae bacterium
ACGAAAGTGGATTTTGCCACTCGTTCTAAAATTAACAAAACTATTTTAGCCAAAGCAAAACAAGAAAATATTTTAGATTCTTTAGAAGATGAATGAAATTAAAAAAGCGAATAATAAATAAATTTGGTTCCATCCACAAAAATATTAAAGATGATTCCGCTATAATAAATCATTTTTTTAAAATAATAAAAAAGGAGGTGCTAAAATTGATACCAAATAAAAGATTAGTGTCAGGAATCAAACCAACAGGTGATCTTACTTTAGGAAATTATATTGGAGTTTTGAAACCTTTTTTATATTTACAACAAAACTTAAAAAATTTTGATTTTTATCTTTTTATAGCTGATTTGCATGCCCTTACTTTTTATCAAGAACCCCAAACACTAAAACAACAAATCAAAAAAATAGCAGCTCTTTATTTAGCAGCAGGGATTGATCCTGAAAAAATAAATTTGTTTATTCAATCTGAAATAACACAACATACTTATTTGGGTTATCTCTTGGAATGTACTTCTTATTTTTCTGAATTACAAAGAATGATTCAATATAAGGAAAAAAACAAAATTAATGCAGAAGGCATAAGAACTTCTTTATTTACGTACCCAACATTAATGGCAGCTGATATTTTGATGTATGATGCAAATTTAGTTCTTATCGGTAAAGATCAAAAACAACATTTAGAATTAACTAAAACATTGGCTACAAGATTTAACAATTTATATGGTAATACTTTTATTGTTCCGGAACCTTTTTTTAATCCTTTGGGTTCAAAAATAAAATCTTTGCAAAATCCTTTTAAAAAAATGAGTAAAAGTGATACAGAAAATCCTAAAAGCTATATTTTACTTTTGGATGATCCTCAAACCATTAAAAGTAAAATTGCCCAAACTGTTACAGATTCCCAAAAAATAATTAAATATGATCCAAAAAATAAATCTGGAATTTCTAATCTGTTAACTATTTATGCTTCTTTAAAGCAAATTAGTATTTTTGAAAGTGAAAAACTTTTTCAAAAAAGTAATTATAAAGAATTCAAAGATAAAGTTGGTGAAGAAATAATTAATGTTTTTGTGCCTTTACAACAAAAATTTTATCAATTAATTAATAGTGCAAAATTGGATGATATTTTAAATAAAGGAGCCCAAAAAGCTTCCTTAATTGCAGAGAAAAAAATCGAACAGGTGCAAAAAAAATTAGGTATTTCAAGATTTTAATATATATATTTCTTTAATTAATTGTTGTAAAGCTTTCCAAGGCAGACTTATACAAGTAACTCTTCCAGGAAAATTAATAAAATATTTAAATAATAGTAATTCTTTGTCAAGTTGAGTTTCATCATATATTTGATTATTAATCATAGCTAAAAAATGATTTATTTTTTCTAATATTTTTGAAATTTCTATATTTTTAAGATGTATAGACATCAAACTTGCTGAAGCAAGACAAATCGCACAAGCTTGAGTTTCATATTTAATATCTATTAATTTTGGATTTGAGATTTTAATTTGTAACGAAATAGAATCACCACAAGAAACATTTTTATTAGTTATGTTTATAAAATCAGGGTCTTGGGAAAGTCCCCAATTTTTAGGTTCTTGATAATGTTTAATGATTAAATCACGATATAATTTATTTATTTCTAACATTTTAATGCCTTTTGATTTATTTTATTAAAATTTGGAGAAGAAAGTTTGCGTTTTTTTTAAATTTTTAATTAAAATATCAACGTCTTCTTGATTATTGTGGATACCTATAGAAACTCTAATTATACTTGTTTGTTTTAGTTTTTGAGTAGCTAAAAAAGCGCAACATCTACCAGTTCTTACATAAATATTTTCCTGAGCTAAAAAAACTTCTGCATCGTGGGCATGAATTTGATTAAAGTTAAAAGTAATGATATTAGAAAAAGTTTGGGGATTGTAAATTTTAATATTAGGAATTTGCTTTAATTCTTTCATTATATTTTGATAAACCTTTTTTTCGTGTTTTTGGATATTTTCAAAACCAATTTCTTCAACAAATTCCAAAGCTTTTTTGAAAGCAAGAATTCCTGAAATATTAGGAGTTCCTGATTCAAATTTATTAGGACCTTCGTTGAGTAAAAAATGTTTTAAAGAAAATTCTTTAATTGAAATGCCTCCCAATGAAGAAGGTTGTAATCGTTCTAATAAATGATTTTTGCCAAACAAAATCCCTATACCAAAAGGACCATATAATTTGTGTGAAGAAAATGCTAAAAAATCTACATCTAAAAATTTAACATCTATGGGTAGGTGACTGGATGATTGGGCAGCATCTAAAATAACTAAAACGTTTTTTTGATGAGCTAAAGTTGTTATTTCTTTAATGGGAGTTTCGTACCCTAGTAAATTAGAAACATGAGTTAAAACCACTATTTTAGTTTTGTTTGTTAAAACCTTAGAAAAATTTTCTACAGTTATTTGATTTTGTTCGTTTAGGGGAACAAAAATTAATTTTGCTTTTTTTAATTTAGTTTGTTTAATCCAAGGAAGTACAGAAGAATTATGTTCTAATTCTGATGTAATAATTTCATCACCTTCTTGAATGGTTTCTCCTAAGCTTTGAGCTAATATGTTTAAAGAATCAGTAGTTCCTTTGGTAAAAATAATTTCTTCTGGTTTAGCATTAATAAAATTAGCTGTTTTAATTCTTGTTTCGTTCATTAGTAAAGTGTTTTGATGAGACAAAGCTCCAAAAGATTTGGTATTAAGTCCGTTTGTTTTATAAAATCTAGTCAATTCATCTATTACTTTTTGAGGTTTTAAAGAAGTAGCAGCATTATCAAAGTAAACAAGCTTAGGGTTAGTTTTGAAAATTGGGAAAAGACAGCGAAAAGGATTATTTTGCATTTTGGAAACCTCTTAATTTGTTAAAACATATTTTTTCATAAATGAATTAATAAAATCAATAAAAAGTTATTAATAATTAAAAGACTATTAAAGCGTTATTTTTTTTTCCTTTTTTCAAAAGGACATATTTACCCAATAAAGTGTTATTTTTTGTTATTACAAAATCAAGGGATTTGATTTTTTGATTAAATAATTTAATTGTGTTGTCTTTGATAAATGCACGAGCTTCGCTTTTAGAAGTTGCCAGTTTTGTTTGAACTAAAGCATCGACTAATAAAATATCTGCTTTTATGTAAAGGCAAAACAAAGTTTTTTGCAATAAAATAAAATCTTTTGCTTGGAAAGATTCTTTTTTAGTATTAGAAAATAAAATTTGGTTAGTTTTTATACATTCTTGCAAAATATCTGAGGAATGAATTAAAGTAATAATGTTTTGGGTGAGAGCTTTTTGAGCTAATCTTTCTTGCGGATTTTCCAAGGTTTTTTTTTCTAATTCCAAAATTTCTTGCTTGGGGATTAAAGTAAGCATTTTTAAATAATTGATTACTTCTTTATCAGAAACATTTAAAAAATATTGATAAATTTCGTAAGGTGAAGTCATTGAAGGATTTAACCATAAAACCCTTTTTTCACTTTTTCCAAATTTAGTGCCATATGAATTTAACAAAAGAGGAGTACTAATTCCTAGGGCATTGGATTTGTTTTCTAATTTCCTAATGAGTTCTAGTCCGCTTGTGATATTTCCCCATTGATCAGAACCACCTAATTGCAATCGAACTTTATGATTTTTATATAAATGATGAAAATCTAAAGATTGCAAAATCATATAAGAAAATTCAGTAAAAGAGATACCAGAAGCAAGTCTTTTGGCTACTGCGTGTTTGGAAAGCATATAGTTAATGTTAAAAAGTTTTCCGTAGTTTCTGAGAAAAGAAATGATATCTATTTGAGAAAGCCATTGATAATTATTAACAAATTCGGCTTGTTTGTTGATCAATATGGTTTTGAGTTGAGATTCAATACTTTTAGCATTTTTCAATGAATTTTCTAAGGATAATAATTTTCTTTCTTCGGTTTCTTTGGGGTCTCCTATTAAACCCGTAGCCCCACCAACTAAAATAACTGGTAGATTCCCTTGTCTTTGCATTAATAAAATCATTGTTATTTGAACCAAATGACCCACCGTTAAAGAATGAGAAGTAGGATCAAACCCACAGTAAAACTTAACTTGGTGGTTATCTAATAATTCTTTAACTTGGTTTTCGTTGCTACAATCTTTAATTAAATTACGCCATTTTAATTCTTCATAAAAAGACATTTTGAACTCCTATTTTATTTTTAGCAATAATTTTCTGAGTTTTGAGAAAAATCATTACAATAGCGTTGTTTTTAATAATTGTCTAAATTTTGCTTATTAAAAAAAAGGGGGGTGCAAAATATATTTAAAAAATATTTATTAAAAATGTATTTGTTTAAACAAATACATTTTATCTTTTTTCTTTAATGCGAGAAGCTTTAGAAGAAAGTTTTCGAACATAATTCAATTTGGCACGACGAACGATACCATGACGAACTACTTCTATTTTCTCGTTATTAGGAGAATGCACTGGGAAAGTTAATTCAATTCCTACACCAGCAAATATTTTTCTTACAGTAAAAGTTTCTGTAACTAATCTTCCTTGACGTTTAATAACTAAACCTTCAAAAATTTGAACCCTTTTACGGTTGCCTTCATCAATTTTGATCAATACTTTAACTGTATCACCGGGTTTGAAAAAAGGGACCTCTTTAAGTTGATGTTGATTAACTGATTCTATTAAATTTTGTCCTTTTAATTGAGACATAATTTTGCTCCTTTTTTTGAATGCAAACAAATAATTTTTTGCATTATTTTTGTAATTCTTGTTTAATTTCTGTTAAAAGTTTGGTTTGTTCTAAAGTTAATTTTTTATTTTCCAAAAGATCAGGTCTTTTTTGCAAAGTGGTTTTTAAACTTTCTTTTTGGCGCCAACATCTTATTTTGTCGTGGTTGCCAGATAATAAAACAGCAGGCACTTTGTGATTCAAATAATTTTGTGGGCGGGTGTATTGAGGATATTTAAGTAAACCTTGTTGATGAGAATCTTCAAGATAAGATTGTTCTTTGATAACCCCTGGAAGCAGTCTTATAATTGCATCAACCAAAACAATAGCAGCGATTTCTCCTCCTGTCAAAACATAATCACCTATGGAAATTTCTGCATCAATATATTGTAATATTCTTGCATCAACTCCTTCATAATTGCCACATAAAATAATTAAATGAGTTTCTTTTTGGGCAAAATTAGTGGCATGTAGTTGATTAAAAATTTGTCCTTGAGGAGATAATAAAATAACTTTACTTTGAGGAGTTTTTATTTTTTGCAGACAATCAAAAAAAGGAGGGAAAGAAAGCAAAATTCCAACTCCTCCTCCATAAACACTATCATCTACTTGATTATGTTTATTTGAACTATAAATTCTTAAATCATGAAGTTTTATTTGAACTTTTTTTTGTTCTAAAGCTCTTTTAATAATGGAAGTTTCGCAAAAACTTTTAAAAAAAAGTGGAAAAATAGTAATAATTTCAATAATCATAAAATTTATTTTCTAACCGTTAAAGGCACCTTCATTCATTTTTGAAATTGATAAAAAAATATTTTTCAACTGTAGCTTTATTTTTTTGCAAAAAATTTACTTTTTTTGAATACTTTTTTGACTGTTTTGGTTGGTTGAGCTCCATTTGATAACCATTTTTGTACTTTGTTGTGGTCTAATTCAACAATATCTAAAATAGTGTCATAAGTTCCTAAAATTTCTAAAAATTTACCATCTCTAGCATTTTTAGATTCACTTGCAACTACTCTGTAAAAAGGTCTTTTGTGCACTCCGAAACGTTGTAAACGCATTTTTATTGCCATAATAAAAACCCACTTTCTATTTTTTTATTGATTATAAATTAAAAAATTCATCCTAAATATTATCACATAAAATAACTGAATTGTCAAGTTTTTTTGATAAAAAAGATAGAAAAAATGTTTTTTGATGAATTCTTAAAAACTAAAATCTTTTGGGGATTTTAATTAAAAAAGTGTGCTTTTCTTTAGAATGTCTTTTTATATTTGCTTTTCCTATAATTATTTTTTGATATTGGGTTATTGGTTAAAAAACTTTAATTAAATTTTTTTTATTCATAAGGAGAAATAATAGGTGTTTTAGTTAAATAACCATTAATAAATTCGTCGATGTTTCCATCCATTACTTGTTCTAATTGAAAAATTTCTTGATTAGTGCGGTGATCTTTAACCATTTTGTAAGGGTGAAAAACATAACTTCTAATTTGTGAACCCCAACCATTTTCTTTTTGTTCGCTTTGAAATTTTTTAGTATTTTCTTCTTTTTGTTGTTTTGATGCTAATTGAAATAACTTAGTTTTTAACATTTGTAAAGCTTTTTCTTTGTTTTTGATCTGACTACGTTCGTTTTGACAACCCACTACTAATCCTGTTGGCAAATGAGTTATTCTTACTGCTGAATCCGTAGTATTTATATGTTGTCCGCCTGCACCACTACTTCTAAAAACGTCGATTTTAAGATCTTCTGTTTTTAAATTAATTTTGATTTCTTCATTAATTTCTGGTAAAACATCGCAAGCTACAAAAGAAGTATGTCTTTTAGAATTAGCATCAAAAGGAGAAATTCTTACCAAACGATGAACTCCTTTTTCAGCTTTTAGATAACCATAAGCATAATTTCCTTTAATTAATAAAGTAGCTGATTTGATTCCTGCTCCTTCACCTAGTTGATAATCAAGAATTTCGATTTTAAAATTCTTTTTTTGAGCGTATTTTTGATACATACGGAAAAGCATTTCACACCAATCTTGTGATTCAGTACCCCCTGCTCCTGGATGAAATAACAAAATAGCATTGTTAATATCATAAGGTTGATTCAAAAAAATTTTAATTTTTAAATCACAAACAGCTTTAGCAAGTTTTTTTATTTCTTCTTCTAATAAAACAGAAGTTTCATTTAAGCTTTCATTTAAGTTAAATAAAGTTTTTAGATCTAAATAATTTTGTTCTAAAGTTTCTAAAGTAGTTTTTTTGTCTTGCAAGTCGTTGAATTGTTGGCTTATTGTGACAGCTTTTTTGGGGTCTTGCCAAAAATCTTCTTTTTGCATGGCGCAATTTAATTTCTCGATTATTTGATTAGTTTTTTTTAAATTAAGAGCTTGTTTTAAATCTTGAAGGTTTTGGTGTAAGTTTTGTAAAATTTGATTAATTTCGTATTTTTCCACAAATTAATTCCAAGGTTTTTTAGAAGTTCTTACTTTTCTAGTTCTTCTTTTTTTAGAAGATTGATCATCTTTTGAATCATTTTTTAAAAAAACGTTTTGTTTGGGAGGCGTTTGAAAACTATCTGCGAAAGAAAACTTTAAAATGGTAGCAGTAATGTCGTTTGCAATTTTTGCAATCATGCTATTAAATAAAACTTGTCCTTCTTTCTGATATTCAATGAAAGAATCTTGTTGTCCATAACTTACAAATCCAATGCCTTGTCTTAAAGAACTCATGTCATTAATGTGGCGCTGGTAGTAATTATCAATTATTTTTAACGCAATCCATTTAAGACCTTTTGCAAAATATTGAGCTTTTTTAGGGTCTTTTTCAAAAAAATCTTTTTGGGATTGTAAAGTATCTTTTACTTTTTGAAATAAATGTTGCTGAAAAGCATAAAGAGAGTTTGTTTTAGGGTTGTTGCATAATTCTTGTACTTCTGCTAAATCAAATGTTTTTTTAGGGAAAAATTTATTTTCTAAAAAAGTAATTAAAGTTTGAGTTTGGCATTGATTAGATTTGTTGGTAAAATGAGGAAAAATAGCTTTATTAAGGGTCTTTTTCATTAAATCTTGAACGATTTGTTCTACTTTATCACTAACTAGAATTTCTTTTCTTTGGTTATAAATGATTTCTCTTTGAATACGCAAAATATCATCATATTTTAAGAGGTATTTGCGATAATCAAAATTGGAAGATTCTACTTTTTTTTGTATTTTAGTAAAAAAATTAGTCACCATTTTAGATGAAGTTTTGGTTTCAGAATCGCTTATTTTTTGGAGTAAAGAAATAATTTTTTCTATTCTAGTGCCACCAAATCTTTGGGCAAGTTCATCTTCGCTAGAAATAAAAAAGCGTGAATAACCAGGGTCTCCTTGACGTCCAGCGCGTCCTCTTAATTGATTGTCAATTCTTCGTGATTCGTGTCTTTCAGTACCTAAAACAGAAAGTCCGCCTAATTCTTTAACACCTTCGCCTAAACGAATATCAGTTCCGCGTCCTGCCATATTAGTAGCAATAGTAACTGCGTTTTTAAGTCCTGCCTTAGCAATAATGTCTGCTTCTTTAGAATGATTTTTGGCATTTAGAATTTCGTGTTTGATGGAATGTTTTTTTAATTTTTTAGAAATAATTTCAGAAACTTCTACTGTAGTTGTCCCAATTAAAATGGGTTGTCCTTTTTTGTGACGAGAAGTTAGTTCTTCAATTAAAGCATCATATTTTTCTTTTAAAGAAACAAAAATAAAATCCGGTTCGTCAATTCTTATCATAGGAACATTAGTAGGAATCTCGATAACTTCCATGTTATAAATGTCTCTAAATTCATCTTCTTCAGTTTTGGCAGTGCCTGTCATCCCTGACAATTTGTTATAAAGGCGGAAAAAATTTTGATAAGTAATAGTAGCTCCAATGGAAGTTTCTTCTTTAATCAATACTCCTTCTTTGGCTTCTAATGCTTGGTGAAGGCCGTCGCTAAATTGTCGTCCTGGCAAAGCACGTCCAGTAAATTGATCAATAATTAGAACTTGACCATCTTTGTAATCAACTAAGTAATCTTTGTTTTTGTGCATCGTAAAAGCTGCTTTAAGGGAGTTTTTGATGTGATGGAGTAAAGAGGCGTGTTCTATTTTGTATAAATTATCAATTTGGAAAAAGTTTTCAGCTTTGGTAATTCCTTCTTCAGTAAGTTCAATTGTTTTAGTTTCTAATTCAATAAGATAATGGTTTTTTTTAAGGGTACGAACAAAACGTTGTGCTTCTTTGTATAAATTTTTAGTTTCTTTGACACTTTGGGAAATAATTAAAGGAGTTCTTGCCTCATCAATTAAAATAGAGTCTACTTCATCAACAATAGCATAGCTGTAAGGGCGTTTCATTACTAAATTGGAAGCTTCAATTTCCATGTTATCTCTTAAATAATCAAAACCTAATTCACTGTTAGTAGTGTAGAGAATATCACATAAATAGGCTTGTTGTTTTTGTGCTTGCGTTTTGTCTTTGGTATTAAGTCCTAATGTCATTCCCAAAAAGCGAAAAACATCACCTATGCTACCTTCAAATTCTCTTTTAGCTAAGTATTCGTTGACTGTAACAATATGAACGGGATTGCCACTTAAAGCATTAAGGTAAGCAGGCATGATGGCAGTAAGGGTTTTCCCTTCCCCCGTTTTCATCTCGGCAATATTTCCTTGGTGTAAAATTACAGCACCCAAAATTTGAACGTAATAAGGAGTAAGTCCTGTTACTCTTTTGGTAGCTTCTTTGGCAAGAGCATAGGCTTCGGGGAGCAGTTGGTTAAGGGTTTTACCTTCTTGAAATAGTTTTTTTAATTCTGCTGTTTTTGTAGCAAAATCTTTATCATCTAATAAAGCGATTTGGGCTTCTAAATTTTGTACTTTATTAGCTATAGTTCTAGCTTTTCTTAAAGCTTTTTTGGAAGAATTAAATATTTTTTTTAAAAAATTTAACATAATAATTTTAATCCTTTATATTTTTTAGTTTTTGAATTTGTAATATTTGGGTTATTAATTATTATTTCAGAATTCTTGCTTTGGTTCAATATTAAAAAATCAAAATAAAATAATGTTAATTTTTATCAAAAACCTAAGTAAAAAAACAAAAATTAACAATTTTGGGGGAAAAATGAAAATAATTGGAGTGATATTTTGGGCAACAAAAACGCTTATTTATAATACCATTATTGTTTATTTTAACATATATTTAGCAGTTTGTGGACATCTTTTAATTGTTTTTTTGCTATTTATGTCTTTATTTCTGGATTTGGTAGTTTCGTTTGAAAGAGCAAAAAGTGTGCAAGGAAACATGAAAAAAGACTACCGCCATTAGATAGTCTTTTTTAGTTAAAACAATTTATTTTGTTATTTCAAAAATTGCTTTAAAAATTGGAACAATAAATGAGCACTAGATAATTTTTAAATAATTTAGATTAATAATTATTTTAATTTAATAATTTGGAATGTGTTTTAATGTTTTTATTAGCAAAGACATTTTTCCTGACAAAATTTGGTTTTGTATGTTTGCGGTTGGTTTTGGTTTTTGTGTTGTAAAAAATCTTTTAAAAAGGTTTTGTCAATTTCCATCATATCATCCATTGGCAAAGAGGCCTCATCAAACCATTTTAGTTCAGTAACTTCATCATCTTGTGGGATTAATTTTCCTTGTGTTTTAGTTACTAAAAAAGCCATAACAACCGGATAGACAACATCTCCGTTAGGATAATTGATAACAAAATTTTTTCCACAATAGGTACAAAAGGGATGAATTTCTAAAGCTTTAAGACCTGTTTCTTCTTCTAGTTCTCTTAAGCAAACATCGACTCCAGTTTCTCCTAATTCCATTGCTCCACCATGAAGCCCCCAAACATTAAAATCTTTGCGGAATTGCAATAAATATTTATTATTTTCATAAACAATAACAGAAGCCCCAGGAGAAAATAAAGGGTCTTTACCAATTTTTTGGCGTAATTTGTTGATATAGTTGCTCATTTAAAAAACCTTTTTCCATTCTTTCTTTTTTAATTTTAGCTTTTTTATTTGTTTAATGGCGCAATTTATGGCTTTAATTTTTTGATTTTTAAAGCAAACTTTTAAATGAAAAGTTTAGTGAAATAGAAATTTAATAACCAAAATAAAAGATGACAAAACTAAAAAAAATCATACTTACTATTTTATTTTAGCATTTTTTTTAATATTATGTTATTTTTTACTAACTTTTTTTCATTTTCATTATTGTTTTGTAATTTGAAAAAGGCAATTTTTAGTCATTTGCTAATT
>CAMOAP010000051.1 GCA_946577115.1 uncultured Acholeplasmataceae bacterium
TCAAATTTTTATTGGCAATTTATTGCTTATTTTAATAACTGTCTTAACAATGTATTTTCCATATAATTTTATATCACCAACACCAAGAAAGAAAATTTAAAGAATATCTTAAAAAATTAGAACAATGCGGTGCCAAAAAAAATAAATTCCAAACTGCCCAAAGACTCTAATTAAAGAGTCTTTTTTGTCTTTAAAAAGGAATATAAATGAATCAATTAACTAATCTACATTTTAACAATATTGATATTTTGAATCATCAATCTTTGTGTGTTAACATAACTAAACAAATAATCCAACATTAATGGCGGTTCCAATAAAACTTTATGTGCTAATGGATGATATAATTGTCATGGAAACCGCAAAAGAAATTTACAAACGTGTTTTAGATATAGTTTATAATGCTTTGATTGGTTACAAAACGTAGGAAAAATAAATAAAAATAAATGGTTCCTATTATATGGAGTCTTTGGTACGAGCAAAACATTTCTTGCACTTGTTTTATGAAAGAAGCGCCACTTTACGGTTGTGGATTAGTAAATTATTATGAATCTACCCTTTTGACTTTATCATTAACACCCACAAAGAAGGAATTGAAATTTTAAGGGGAATTTTTAATAGTATTTTAGAGCCGAATGATGTATCAATAAAAACAAAGGCATAGCAGTAATTTGCGTTGACGAATGTGATCAAGTATGGGAAAAATGGAACTTATTAACCAAAAAGACCAAAAAAAATGAAAAATATCTTAAATGGCTTTAAAACTTGAAATTACTTTATTAAAAAACGATAACCTTAACAACCCTTTGGAGTAATTAATCACTTAAATTAAATAGACGATGCCATCAAATCTCACCTTAACTACCACATAGAAGTTAAGCCATCAGACAAGTCCTCACGAGAAGAATTTTTAAAATTTTTAATCGATAAACGAAAAAATATAATTGAAATTAATGCTAAAATTTATTTATTAAAAACAATTAACTATGGATTGAAACAAATAACTGATAAATTCAAGACAGGATAAAGAACTATCGAATATCTTTTAGATTATACAAGCATTAATGATTGCTACGAATCCAAATGAACAAGTGATATCGGAATTGAAGATTAAAAAAATCTTTTAAATTTATTTATGGATTTGATTTACTTATGAAAGACCTCATTAAAAAAATCATTATAATTAAAATTATAAAATCTTTTTATAAGCGCAATAAAATAAAAAAACAGACAACACCTTGTATTCTAAGAAAGTTTTTCCAAACTTTCTTTTTTTAATATTATATTAATTATTTTCTTTTTGTACCTTATAAATAGCACAATCATTATTAATTTATAATAAAATTTTGGCTATTAGCTAAACGATAAAATAAATAGGAGAAACAATGAAACATTTAGTTTTAGTTGATGGCAATTCGCTTTTATTTCGAGCATATCACGCAACCGCAAGAAAATATAAGCCCCTTTTGCAAAATAAAAAAGGAGCTTATACTAATGCTCTTTTGTCTTTCATTAGAATGTTTGAAAAAATTTTAGAAGAAACTAAAGGCTATATTTTAGTAGCTTTTGATACTCATAAACCTACCAAAAGACATCAATTATACGATGCTTATAAACAAGGCAGACCAGAAACACCTTCTGCATTGATTATTCAAATTCCTTTGATTAAACAATATTTAGACCTAATTGGTGTTAAATATCATGCACAAGATGAATACGAAGCTGATGATATTATAGGCACTTTAGCCAAAGAAGCAAGCAATCAAAACAAGACAGTATCTATTTATTCTAGTGATCATGATTTGTTGCAATTAGTAGATGAAAAAATTACTGTTTGTTTGCTTAAGAAAGGATTGCGTGAAGTTAAAATCTACACACCTCCCATTTTGCTTGAAGAATACGGTCTTAAAGAATATCAAATGATTGATTATAAAAGTTTAATTGGTGATCCTTCTGATAATATTAAAGGAGTGTTGGGAATAGGGCCTAAAACTGCTCAAAAATTATTACAAGAATATGATACCCTAGATAATTTGATGAAAAATTTAGATAATATTAAACCTATTTTAAAAAACAAAATCCAAAATTCGCAAACTGATTTAGAACTTAGCAAAAAACTGACCGCAATTAATCTTAAAGTTCCTTTGTCCTTTGATTGTATGCAAACAGAAATTCAAATACGTTTGGAAAAAAACCTTAAAAATTTTTATGAAGAAATGGATTTTAGACGCTTATCTATTACCAAATATGCAAGAATTGAAAAAGAAATAAATACCACAAATACAAATAATAAGGAAGCATCGACCCAAACCCAAGAAGTGCAAGAAGCATTCAAAGATAGCAATTTAGAAAACAATACTAATTTCAACCAAAAAATTAAAATCCAACCGACCATCACAACCAACAAAAATGATAATAATGCTCCAAAAGTTCCAGAACAAGGTACCAACCCACCTCAAAAAAACTTTCATTATCGAATTATCAAAGACCACAATGCTTTAAATACTTTTTTGGCTAACATTCACCCACACCAAATTTGGGCTTGTTTTTTTGATTTTCAAAACGAAAATGACTCAAATACTTTTTTGCAAGGAATTGGTTTTTCCAACGATAATAAAAATTTTTTTATAGATGCCAATTTAGCTTTTGCCAATAATAACTTTTGCAATTATCTAAAAGATGCTAATTTTTATAAAATTGTTTTTAACAATCATTCAATACAACTTTTTTTAAAAACACAACATCAAGAACTCAATGGAGTTATCTTTGATTTAATTTGCGCTTCTTATCTTTTATTTTCTTTGCAAAATCTTGAATTTAGTAATATTATAGCAAAAATAGATATTTTAAATAACACAAATTATGTAAGCCAATTATCTCAAAATATTTTAATTTTAGAGCAAAAAATAGCTTTTAAAGCTTTTTTATTGCATGCTATTAAAAATAGTGTTTTTCATTATTTAAAATCCCAAAATCAATTATTTTTGTTTCAAGAAATAGAACTTCCCTTATCGAATATTTTAGCTCAATTAGAATATGAAACTAATTTATTACAAAAAAAACAAATAATAAAAGCATATCCAATAGCAAAAAATATAGATGAAAAAATAGAGATACAACAAGAAAAAATAACAAACGCCAATCAAAAGCAAGAACCAATACAAGAAAAAGATTCAGATCCAAATCAATACACAAAACCCCAAAATAATTCAGAACAAGAAACTCAAATCAATCAATTAAAATCATTCAAAGATGTTTTTGTGTATCAAAACAGTTATTTTTTAAATATGACAAACAACAATAAAAAATCTTATAATTATTTAATTAATGATAATTTTTTTTGTTTTTCGTTAAAAATTTTAGCTACTTTAGGAAATATTCAAAAAATTAAAAATTATTTTAAAATAAAAAAAAATCATCTTTTCAATGATCAACAAACTTTACAATTTTTTGTAAATGCACCCAAATCAGAAATTAAACAAAACTCTCAAAATCTTTCTGAAAAAACGAATTTTTGTGTGGATGCATGGATAAAAGAAATACTTACCGAACTAAATATTTCTTTTAATTGCGCTCAAGATTTTATCAATCAATATTTAAATTTGGATGATGAAATTATAAATTATTATCAAAATTTATTAAAACAGATCAAAGAAAAAAAATATGCATTAACCTTATTGAAAAGAAAAGTTTTTTTTGATAATCAAAAATTAACTTCTAATTTGAATTTAGAAACATTATATGCTTTTTTACAAGAAAATATTTTAGACATGAAAAAAATTGCCATATTGCAATTATTGCGTCATTTAGAACGACACAATGAAAATACCAAAATTACTTATTTTTCCTTAAATGATTATTTGCAACAAAACATAGATTTAATTTCTAAACATTTGAATTATTTTTTTATTTTAGATAATGGTAATATTTAATTGGGTAAAATTTATTATTTATAATTTATTTATAAAATTTAAATGTTAAATATCCAAACAAAAGATAAAATAAAAAAGAACAATTGCAACCCAAACAAAACAAAGATAAAAAAGGAGCATAAAAAATGCCAGAATTACCTGAAGTCCAAATTATTGTAGATTTTTTAAAAACACATTTAATAGGAAAAAAAATTGTCGCAACTAAGGTATTTTATGAGCCTGTGGTTAAAAATACCAAAGAATTTCAAAAAATTGAACAAACTACTATTTTGGATATTCAAAGAAAAGGTAAATTTTTATTATTTTTTTTAACTCAAGAATTAGTTTTGATAGGACATTTGAGAATGGAAGGAAAATTATTTATCAAACCTTGCGATGAGCCTAAACACAAATACGAACATTTTGCAATTATTTTGGGAGATAAAAGTTCTTTAAGATATTATGATTTTAGGAAATTTGGTAGATTTGAAGTCAAGAATCATAACAATTTTTTAACCCAAACTACTTTGCATCAACTAGCCTTAGATCCTTTTGAAATCAATCCGGTTGTTTTGTATCAAAAAATATTAAATACCAAAAGTGCTTTGAAAAAAGTTTTATTAAATCAACAAATAATTTCTGGATTGGGTAATATTTATGTTAATGAAGTTTTGTTTTTATTAAAATTGCATCCCGAAACTAAAGCTTGCGAACTGTCTTTGGAACAAGTACAAGAAATTGTTACAATTTCCCATCAACTGCTTGCCAAAGCCATTAAATTGGGCGGAACTACTGTAAGTACTTTTGAATCTCAGCCAGGAATTATAGGCTATTTTCAAAATAAATTGCAAGTACATGGCAAAGTTAACGAACCTTGCATAAACTGTAAAAATAAAATTATTAAAATTAAAGTTGGTGGCAGAGGTACTTATCTTTGTCCTGTTTGTCAAAATCATAATCCCCATAAAGAATTATAATTGATTTATTTTCAACTATAAAATACATCAATATTTTTGAAAAAAGAGGTTTTTTTATGCTTAGTCATATAAATTTATTTCAAATCAAAAATTCAGTTTTTTTGTCGCTTGAAGACCACCAAAGTCTAAGTTTGCTTTATCAACCACTAATAGGCACTCATGCGCTGGGTATTTATTATATTTTATCAACTCTAAAACCTAATATTTTTTATCAACATCAATTTGTATTTGATTTGAGTGCGGTTGCAAAAAATGATTTTTTAGAAGCACAAGAAAAATTAGAATCTCTTAATTTGCTCCAAACTTTTTGTAATCCTAAAACTCAAGAAAGAATTTATTGGCTTAATTTGCCATGCAGATCTCAAGAGTTTTTTAAAGATCCTCTTTTTAGTAATTTTTTATTAAGCGAAGTAGGGGAGGCTACTTTTTTGAGTTTGCATAAT
>CAMOAP010000052.1 GCA_946577115.1 uncultured Acholeplasmataceae bacterium
TATTATTTATGATGTTGTTCCTGTGGGGGCTTGTTTTACAAAACCTTCGACAAATATCTCATTAAAAAAATGCCATTTATCTTCTGTAAGACCTAATTATAATATTTATACTGATGAAAAATACATTCCTTTAATGACTGAAATTTTGGAAAATCAATTAACCAAAGAAGAAAAAACACACCACGATAATAAAGTGATGCAAATTGCCAAACAAGCCAAAGAGCACCAAAATAAAAAGTTTAGTTTTTCCATTTTCGAAGAAGAAAAAAATATTTTAAGAGAAATCCAACCAAATGGAATAATTATTGAATGTTTTTTAGACTCTCGTTGTCTTACACAAATTATTTTACCAAGTGGATCTATTTTTCAATATTATATGCCAACAAAAGATAATATACAAACTATTAAAGAAATTTTATGTGCTAACGGACAAATCCTCAAACCTGATTTTTCTCATATTTTGCATTTTTCTATGATGCCAACAATACCCCTTACTTCCAGTCAATTAACAGCTTATCACGAAGCAGGACATGCCTTAATAGTTTTGCAATTTCCTTTTTCATTATGTTCGGTGACTAAAATTTATATTCAAGAAACAACCACCGATTCGATGTTTTTTTTGGACAAACAGCTGTTAGGTATTCAAAATTAAATCAAGGTACTTGGCAAAGATTAGTTTTACAAGCTTTTGGAGGTGTAGCTGCGCAACAGCATTTAGCTAATCAAGGCAAAATTCCAAAAGAAAAAATATTTTCAGGAATTGATGATGATTTTCAATTTATAGAAAAACTTTTAATGGAAAATAATCAATTTCATAAAGTAGATTTGAATAAATTATTTCAACAAGCTTATAATATTGTGGCAAATAATAAAGATTTATTAGATATTATTGCCAAAGAAATAGACCAAAAGAAACTTTTACAACAAATAGATATAGAAAGAATTATCAAAGATAATCATATTTTGGTTACTAAATTAAGAATTTGATAAATATATTTTAATTTATTTTTTTAATTAGTGGTATCGTTTATTTATAAAATTGCAAGGACACAAAGATCAGAATATAAAGATTAGTGAGCAAAAATTTCTTTTTTTTGTGATAAAATGATATTAATATTAAATATTTTTTATTGCTATTATAGTTTTTTAAAGTAATAATAAATAATTCTTTAGTTTTGCTAATAAGTGAAATGATTTCAAAATTAAAAAAATCTCTTAAATGATTTTTTAATATGTATCCTCAAAATAACAATAAAAATAATAAAACAGCATATATAATTGTTTGTCTAATTAAAGTTTTATTTATTACTGCTGTATGTATTGCTTGGATTTTTGCAAGTAATTCTAAAAACGTTGTTTTTAATAACAAAATAAATTATAATTCTGAATCTTTAACCCTAATTTACTGCGTCTAAGGGAGTTTTGGCCGTAAAGAGTAACTGTTGGATTACATGATTTAGAAGCACTTGAAGCTATTTTAAAAGTGCACACACCATAAAGAAAAAATTATCTGAGGATGTTGATGTGTTCAAGGTAGCCAAACAAATAATTCCAGGTATGTCAGGAACATAACTTACAGTCGTCCTTAATGAGAGAGGCCCCTATTTTAGTCACCAAAAATAACCAAGAATTAATTATAATGCAAGATTTAGAAGAATCCATTGACAAAGTATATATGGGTGATGCCCAAAAATCTCTCAAAATTGATGATAAAGAAAAATGACCACTTATAACGAATCAAGGAATGCTGTAATTGTAATTAAACACCCTCATAATTTAGAACAAGTAAGAATTCTTATAATCACTTAAAGAAGAGGGACGTTAGGTTATATCTTTCCTATTTCTGATAAAGAATTTTTTTGTCATAATAAAAATTAATTAAAATATGATATAGTTTGTTCTCTTGGAGTATTGGGCTGCCGAAGAGCTTTTTTTGTAAAGCCATAACTAATGGCTTTTACAATGATTTAAAAACTGTTACAGGAATTGCATTTTGGCATGGTTGATTTGAATTGTTCCAAAAGTTTAGATACTTTTTACTTTTTAAAAAATCTTTAAGACTAATTATTAAGTTAGTTATTTTTGTTTCCAAGACTAAAAAAATAATTTCATATCTTTTCTAAAAATATTTTTATAAAGGATTTGAATGTTAATAGAAAAATTATTTAAAGATTTTTTTAAAAATAAAAAGAATTTAAAAATTCATAATCAATTAATCAAACTTCATTTACCTTTGGTAAAAAAAACTAGTTTATCAATTTAAATATTAACTTAAGTTTTTAACTAAAGAGGATTTTATACTAATAAGTTATTTTCTCATAAAAATACTTAAAATTAATATATCCTAAAGAGATAATTCCTGAAATCTAACTGTTCCCAAATTTTAGACAATTAAATATTTTTAAATAATATAAATACCAACTTAAAAGTTGGTCTTTTTTGCAAATGGGTTTATTGCATTTTTAAAAGCCTATTTGCATGTTTACCGCCTCCTACATTCATGTTTTTACTCATTTGTTTTTCATTTATGTATCTGCTCAATTACCTAAATATTTGGGTAGCGAAAATATTTATTATTATATAATGGAACGAATTATTTTGACGAATGATTTTTGTCCAAAATATGTTTTCAAGTTATTTAATGGCACTATATTTTTTTCTTTTGATATAATATTAATATAAAATACATATTATTAAAGTCATAATATAATCCACCCAAATTTAATTTATTATTTAAAATAAGTAATATATTTGACGGGATAGCTAATTTATTTCAAATAATTTCAACTTTCCTATATATTAAATTTATTGAAATGCAAATATTAATTAAATCAAACTACAAAAAAATCAAAAAAAAGCCAAAGGAGTATTTTAATGCCAACATTATTTCCCAAAAAAATTAAAGTTATTTATGATGGTCTCTTACAAGGTCAAGTTTATGAAATGGCTCAAAGTCTAGATTTTACCTTTCAACACATTCAAGATGCTTTTTCCACATTAAGCGATGAAAACTTTTTTTTAATTACTCGTAGTGTTAAATTTGGACAAATATCTGACGATGCCAAAACTTTTTTAGACAAAAATGCTACCAAAGTAATAGGTGTGGCTGTGTCTGGAAACAAAAATTGGGGAAAAAACTATGGCAAAGCAGGCGACACTATCGCTTCTACTTATAATGTGCCTTTGGTTCTTAAATTCGAAGGTTCAGGAATGCCAGCAGAAAGAACTTTTTTAAAAAAATGGCTTACTTGCTATTGTAACGAACAAAAATTGCCTTTTTATCAATTCCAAACACAAACACAAATGCCCATCCCTACAAAAACCGTTTTGCCACCTTGGATTATACTCAATAATCAAATTATTGACGAACAAGGAAACATCAAAGACCTCAATAAAGACAAAGAAGCTTTACAAAGTTTTTTGCAAGAAGGAGTTTTCCCGAAAATAAAACGCTTTGACACTTTACAAGAAAAATTAACTTTTTTACAAGAAAATGAATATTATGAAAGCACTTTTTTGCAAAAATACACCTATCAGCAAATCAAAGAAATCTACCAAATTGCTTACCAAAAAAACTTAACTTTCCCAACTTTTATGGGAGCTTTCAAATTTTACCACGATTATGCCCTTAAAACTCGCGACAAACAACACTATTTAGAAACCTATGAAGACCGTTTGTCAGTAAACGCCCTTTATCATTCTAAAGGTGATTTTGCCATTGCCAAACGTCTCATTGTATCTTTAATCAACCAAGACTTTACTCCTGCAACTCCCACTTTACTCAACACAGGCAAAAAACATCGTGGCGAATTTGTCTCTTGTTTTTTGTTAGAAGCTGGCGACTCTTTAAACGACATTGCCCGTATTAATGAATTTTCGATGCAACTTTCCAAAATTGGCGGTGGTGTTTCGATTAACATCACTAATTTGCGTGCCAAAGGTGAATCTATCAAAGGCATCAAAGGTGTGTGTAAAGGTGTTGTAGGTGTTTGCAAATTATTAGACCACAGTTTTCGGTATGCCGATCAAATGGGACAACGTACAGGCGCTGGTGCTGTTTATTTGAACGTTTTTCACGCCGATATCATTGATTTTTTAAGTACGAAAAAATTAAGTGCTGATGAAGATGTTCGTGTCAAAACTTTATCTTTGGGTGTTGTAGTGCCTAATAAAATGATTGAACTTGCCCGCAACAATGAAGTTATGTATACCTTTTTCCCACACACTGCTTTTCTAGAATATGGTAAAAATTTTGCTGACATTGCAGTTGATATGGACTATTGGTATGACATTTTAGTGGCCAATCCCAAAGTGCAAAAAAAAGCTATCAATCCACGCCAACTTTTAGAACTTATTGCCCAAATGCAAGGTGAATCAGGCTATCCTTATTTAATGTTTTGCGATAACACCAATCAAACAAATACTTCAGATATGAAAGTCAAGTTTTCTAATTTATGCACTGAAATCCTTCAACCAACTATTACTTCACATTACAAAGATTACCATCAAACCCAACAAGACGAAATTGGTATGGATGTTTCATGTAATCTAGCATCAGGACATATGGGAAACATGATTACTAACAATACCATTCAAGAAACTGTTTTTATGGCAATGGAAGTAATGAACTGTGTTTCTGAAAATACCAATATTAGTTATGTTCCAGCTGTGGCCAAAGCCAATTTGCTTAACCGCAGTGTAGGTTTTGGAATCATGGGTCATCACGGCTTTTTAGCTCAAAACTACATTGCTTTTGGAAGTGAAGAAAACAAAGATTTAATTGATGTTTTTTTTAACGCTATTAATTTTTACAGCCTCCTTCATTCTTGCAATAAAGCCAAAACCACAGGTAAAAAGTTTTATCATTTTGAACAATCCAAATACGCTGATGGTAGTTATTTTGACAATCGCAGTGAAATTTTACCTAAAACTAACAAAATCAAAAAAATGTTCAAAAATATAACTCTACCCAACCAAAGCGATTGGCACCAACTCAAACAAGATGTTATGAAATTTGGACTCTATAATTCTCATCGTCTTGCAGTTGCTCCAAACGGATCTATTGGATATATTATGGGAGCAACTCCTTCCTTGACTCCTGTAAAACAATTAGTAGAGGAGCGCACCTATGGAAATTCTAAAACTTACTGTCCAATGCCTGCATTAAAACAGGCTTCCTTTATGTACACTACTGCTTATAAAATGAACAAATATGACCTCATTGATGTTATTGCTATTGCCCAAAAGCACGTTGATCAAGGTATTTCGTTTGAACTTGGCATTACATCTGATATTACTACGCGTGAATTACAAAAATACTATCTTTATGCTCATCACAAAAAAATAAAAACTCTTTATTACACACGAACCCAAAAGCTAAAAATTGATGAATGTGAGGCTTGTGGTGTTTAAAAATACCGCATAAAAGCGAATAAAAAATCATTAATGGAATAAAACTTTGATTAACAAACTATATTTATAAATCTCAGGCAAGTTTGATTGCTTTTCGTACTTAGTTTTTTGTGATTTTGTTGTTTTAAAATAAGGCTATCAAATGGATAGTCTTTTTTATTATTAAAAATAATTATTTTTTGTCTCAACTCCTTTTATATCAAAATAAATAGTTCTATTCCCCCCCAAAATATAAATGTTAATTTATTAAAATAAACATCTTATTCAAATCAATTATTTATCATTTTATAAATTATAATTCCACCAAATAAACTTTTCAATTTTATTACAATTAATTTATACTTAAAAAAACAAAAATCCAATAACAAAAAGGAGTAAATCAATGCAAACCAAAAATCTGCAATCCCAAACAACTTCCAAAAGCCCTTTTCAAGGAGCTAACTGGAATATATTAGAAGATAAATATACACATTTTTTTTATGAACAAAATTTAAGTCAATTTTGGCGTCCTGAAGATATTAGTTTGCAAGGAGATCTTGCTGCTTGGAGCGAACTTACCTTAGAAGAAAAAACTGCTTATTGCCGCAATCTTTTAGTTCTTACTTTTTTAGATACTTATCAAGGTGATTTGGGTATGCCTGTTATTGCTCGTTCGTTAGAAGAACATGAACATCAAAAAAAAGCTACCCTTAATTTTATGGGAGCTATGGAAAATGCAGTACATGCTAAAAGTTATTCTAATATTTTTATGAGCTATTTAACTAACAAAGAAATCAATAAACTTTTTGTGTGGGGTAACCAGCAAACAAGTCTTCAAACCATGATGCAAGTAATTATAAAAGTTTATGAGGTTTTGGAATACCAGATTTATTTGAAAAAACAAACTTCCTTACAATTTAGTGAATTGGAATTTAAAAAAAATCAGTGGAAAGCTATGGCAGTATCGGTTTTTTTAGAAACTTGGCTATTTTACAGTGGTTTTTACTATCCTTTATATTTTTATGGTCAAGGAAAATTGATGCAATCAGGAGAAATTATTAATTTAATTATTCGTGATGAAAGTATTCATGGTGTTTATGTGGGACGTCTTGCAACTGAACTTTATCAACTATTTGATAAGTCCACTAAACAAACTTTAAAAACATGGTTAGATGATTTGATGCAAAAACTCTATCAAACACAAACCTCCTTAGTGAATGCTATTTATCATAAATTAAATTTAGAAGATGATGTTAATAAATTTGTGCGTTATAATGCCAATAAAGCTTTAATGAATTTGGGTTTTGATGCTTTCTTTCCATCAGAAAATGTAAACCCTGTTATCATTAATGGACTTAATACTGAGACTAAAACTATGGATAATTTTTCTATGAAAGGAAATGGTTATCAAAAAATGCGCTCTGAGGCGTTGCAAGATGAAGATTTTTATTTTTAAAAGACATAATCTATAATAAATAATATTTATTTTTATAATAATTCCTTTATTTTTATACTAAAATAATTATTTTAGTGTTGTAAACTAGATCATTGTTTAATGGATTTATATATTTTTATAATTTTAAATCAAATGAAGAAGTGTTTTGTTAATCATTATGTATATATATTTAACTATTGAAATTATGATAGGATTTTTAATTATTTCATTATTTGTAGTCCCCTTTTTATTAGAAAAGAAAATTGATAATTTAAAGCATAAAATCATTATAAGAATTTTAGGACTTATATTAATATTTGTATTTTTTTATTTATTTTTAAGATATTTAAAAATATTAAATACTCCAGTTAATTTGATTTTTTTTAGTATTTTGTTTTTAGCTTTCTTCTTTGCTGCTTTTGTTTTATAATCAATTAATAGTTTAAAGAAATATTTGAAAGAATCCCAAAAACAAGAACATAAAAACATTAATTGCAATTCCAATTTTTTAATGGTCTAGATTAGTTTGTAGCATTTCTTGTTTGTTTAATCTCTTTTTTATTTTATTATGGTAGCTTTAAGGAATTAGGAATTGAGTTTAGTAGAATATTTAATATTGTGTTTTTGGTGTCTTTCTGGATATCTAGTTTATTAATTGATTATAGATGTTTTAATATTTTTTTCTAATATGTTAGTTAATTTTATTTATAATAAAAATAACAAAAAAACATTATAAGTCGCATTAAAAAATGGTTTTTTTAGATTTTATATTTTATAATCCTGATTATTTTAATAAATTTTTTAAGAAAAAATCATAACCATAAAAATACAAAAACTAATAAATGAATTCAAAAAAATGTTTTTATTCAAACTGAAACAATAGTTTCTTATAATATATTTTATCAATTTTTAAATTAATATCATAGCGAATTATATTCATTTTTACAAGCTAAAATTGTAAATATCAAGGAATTAATTGTATTTATAGTAGGGTTTAAATTAATCATTATTTTTGATGTGTTGTTTTTATAAATTAAGTCTTTATTTTTGGCATCACTTATTAATAACAATAGCCCATATTATTAAGGTTTAATATTTTATGTTAAGTTATTATTGTGTTGATGATATATTTAAAAAAATATAATAATTTGTTTATTTTATTATGTATTTTTTTTATATTTTTTATATATAAATATAAAGGTTAAATAAATTAACCATAAGGATGTATTAAAATGTTATTACGTCCAAGACAAAAACAACTTGTTGATAAAATAATTAAATTTTTAGAACAAAAAAATAAATCTTGATATGAATACATGTTTTTTCAATTCTGCAATCAAAAGATGGGATACTCAAGTAATTTTTGGAATGATTCAAATTTTGCACAAATAACCATAATCTTGCAAATAAAGATAATATTGATATATGAATAATTATTGATGAATATCATCACACAACAGATGAAAAAACTTATCAAAAAGTTATAAAATATTTTGAAGAAAAAAATCCTAATTATAAATTTTAGGAATGACAACAACATCTGAAAGAAGTGATAAAGAAAGATTAAATTGTGTTTTTGATAGAATTGACGATGAAATAACCATTGAAGAATTATTAGAATCAGGGGTAACTTAGTTAAACATATTTTTGTAGTTTAGATGATATTATTAAGCACAAAACATTAAAAAATTATAATATAAGATTTAATTACTGTTTTATTATTAGGTGTAGATTTGCACGACATATTAACCAAAAACCCTCTATTATTTAAATAAGGTTTAAATTTAATACTTTGATAAACTTTCACCTGATCTGAGTGAATAATACAAGGTTTTTTTTAATTAATTCTAAATTAGGATTTTTGCCAATAACCGATGCCAAAATGGGATTATTATACCAATCAATAAACGTCTAAACTCACATGCCCTTTATTTTTTGTAAAACAAGTCAAATCATTGTATAATTTAGTTAATAGTTTATTAGTTTTAAAGTCATTTTTAATTAAATTAGGTTGTTTTTTTGAAAATTAATTATAAAATTTATTGTTGGAATTATGTTTTGGCCATTTCATCAACCATTTATTTTTTCCATAATTTTTAACACTAATTTATGAATTAATGTTTGTTTTTAAAAATTATTTGATAAAGAACTTAATTGTTAATTTTTTAACCCTAAAAAATTTGTGGTAAATAGTTTTTAGTTCGAATTTGTTTAATTGCATTTTGTTATTAACTGGCTTTTTTATTTATATTATATTTCAAAATTACTCTAAAATCATATCATGTTTTTAAAAAATTAAATATGGGTGATGGTATTCAGAAAGTTAATGCGCATCATTCAGAAAAACTAAAATTTTACTTTTATTTTGTGTTTGGGTTCGTTTTTATTTTATTGTTTATTGCTATTATAATATTTAGTATAGCTTTTATTTAATTTTTGTTGCCATTTGCTACTTATTTGATGAATATAATAACATTGATTTTGTCTTTAGTTGTGATGCCTTCATTACTTCATTTAAGTAATAATATATTTTTTCAAAATTTAGTTTTTGCAATATTAGTTATGCTTATTTTGGGTACTATATTAATTTTGATTTTTGCTATTTTTTTATATCTAAATATAAAAAACTTAATTAAAACATTATTTTTTATTTTTTGCCTAATATATTTTTAGTATTTTTGTATTATCGTATAAATTTTAATTTGATAATAATTTTTTTATCTTTAATATTTATTATTTTTTAATTTAATTATGGGTATTTTAATTTGGATTATAATTTGGGAAAATTTAGATCTTTTTATAAAAAAGATATAAATTTTATAAAGAAAAATTACAATTAAATATTTTTGAGATATTTTAATATTTTTATCATTAAAAAATGTTATAATACAAATGGAAAAATGCCTTTTATTAAAAATATTAAAGGTTGGTTTTTTATTGGTTTGTTTTTTTGACTTAAAAGTATTGTTTTGTGTTTTTTAATTTTTTATTAAAAAAGGAGTTTTTAAATGATAGAAAATTATAATTTTACCTCTAAATCTTTACAATTTGCTAAAGGTTTTAAAGCTTTTATTGCTCGTGGCAATGTTATTAATTTAGCTGTTGCAGTTGTAATAGGACAACTTTTTGCTAAAATTGTAAGTTCTTTGGTAGCAGATATTATTATGCCTCTTTTTTCTTTGTTGTTTAATTATACTGGGGCTTTAAAAGATTTGAAATTTGCACTTAAAGTGGATACTTATCTGGGTTATGGTAATTTTTTGCAAACTATCTTAGAGTTTTTGTTGCTTTCTTTTATTATTTATACTATTTTAACTTTAATGTCGTGGAAAAATCCTTTGCCAAAAGACAAAATCGATACAAATATGTTGCTTTTGCAACAAAGCCTTAATAAAGAAATTGCTTTATTAGAAGAAATTAAAGATATTTTGAAATCAAATAAGTAATTGCAATTTAGTATTAACAATAAATATTATTTAGTTTTTATTCAAACAATTATAAGGGACTATTTTTAATAGTCTTTTTTTATTACGTTTTATTATTTTAGTTATATTTATTATTCTTTTTACCCTTATTATTATTTGCGTAAGAAATTGCAACCAAAAAATTAACAATATAAACAAAGGAATTGTGAGTTTAGACTAATGAAAATTATTTGGAAATATTTATTCAAATATAAAATGTTGCTTTTATTAAATTTAATTTCTGTTTTGTTTGTTTGTTGTAGTGAATTGGGCATCCCTTTTATAATTGGTAAGTTTATTATTGATTATAATAAAAACCAAATTAATTCTTTCGCACTTTTAGGGCTTTTAACTTTATGTGCTTGTTTTGGTTTTATAGGAAATTTAATACTTAATTATTGTGCTTCCAAAGTATCATCCTTGCTTTTTCAAGATTTAAGTGGTGATATTTTTAAAAAAGTACAAACTTTTTCGCCCACTGAGATGAAACAATTAGGGATTTCTTCTATCCTTAACTACACTACTTTGGATGTTTTTCAAGTAATGAATTTCATTTCTGTTTTTTACCGTACTGCTGTTGTGTCTCCTATTATGCTTTTAGTTAGTGTTATTACTATTTTTTATGTAGCTTCTTTTTTGCTTTTAGGAATCCTTTTTGTTGCTCCTTTTTTAGTTTTAACACTATTTATTATTCTTAAAAAATCCTATATTTTATCGCAACAACAACAAAAAAAATTAGATGAATTAAATGTTATTACTCGTGAAAATTTGATGGGGATAAAATCTATTCGTGCTTTTCGCCAAAGTAAATATGAAACTTTTCGTTTTTCTAAAGTAAATCATAAATATAGTTTTTTTTCTATTAAATTATTTAATTTTATGGTTTCTATTGATCCTATCTTTTATTGGTTTTTAAATTGTTCTATTTTGATTAATGTTGGGATAGGAGTATATTTTTTAACGCAAGATCATCCTGGTTTTACTACAGGTAAACTTCTTTCATGTGTGGATTATCAATTTCATGTTTTATTTGCTATTTTGGATTTTTTATTACTTTTTATGATGTTTCCTAAAACTTTGGTATCTGTTAGAAGAATTGAAAATGTTTTAAATATTATCCCTAAAATAAAAAATGTTTGCAAACCTTTAAAACCGCAAATGCCTTTTCAAACTTTGTCTTTTGAAAATGTTAGTTTTACTTATCCTGATGCTATACAACCAACGTTAGAAAAAATTAATTTTAGTATGAAACAAGGACAAATTGTAGCTTTTGTAGGTGCTACTGGTTCAGGAAAATCTACCTTAATAGGGCTTATTCCCCGTCTTTATGATGTGTGCGAAGGTGCTATTAAAATTAATGATATTGATATTAAAGAATATGATCTTAATTATTTACGTAATAAAATTAGTTTTATTTCTCAAAAAAATTTTTTATTTAAAGGAACTATTAAAAGTAATTTAGCTTTTGGTAAACAAAATCCTCAAGAAAACCAAATGACAGAAGCATTACAACTTGCTCAAGCTTATCAAATTGTACAAAATAAAAATCATAAATTTAATGAAAGAGTAAGTGAGTTAGGCACTAATTTTTCAGGCGGGCAAAAACAAAGACTTTCTATGGCAAGAGGATTTCTTAAAAAACCTGATATCTATATTTTTGATGATTCTTTTTCAGCTCTTGATTATAAAACAGAATATGAAATTAGAAAAGCTTTTTTTGAAATAAAAGAGCAAACCTTAGTGTTAATTGTTGCTCAAAGACTTACTTCTGTTATTAATGTTGATCAAATTATTGTCTTAGAAGAAGGAAAAATGAAAGCTATAGGGACTCATCAAGAATTAATGAAAAATTGTCTTCTTTATCAAGAAATTGCCAAATCCCAAAATTTAGAGGTTGTTGTATGAAAAGAATTTTGAGATATTTAAAACCTTTTAAAAAACAAATTACTTTAGGAATTTTCTTAATTTTGGTATCCTCCCTTTTTAATGTTTTTTTGTTTTATTTTGAAGGTAGATTTATTACTGATGAAATTCAAAAATATTATAAAGATCGCAGTTCCTTTTTTGTTCCTTTTTTTGGTAAAAATATTATGCATTATATTATCTTTATTTTATGTATTAATCTATTTTTATATCTTGTTGTTGTTATGTGTCGTATCTTTTTTAATAAAATGTTAATTTCATCTATTCATCAAGGTATGAGAGATTTGCGTCAAGATGTTCAAAAAAAAAATCATCGTTTACCTATTAAATACTTTGATTCTAATACTTTAGGAAATATTATGAGTCTGATGACAAATGATATTGAAGTTATTTCTAATGCCTTACAACAATCTTTTTCTATTATGTTAGCTGCTTTTTTAATGATTGTAATGATTATTTGTTTTATGTTTTTTTTACATATTGTTTTAGGTATTATTGTCTTTATGATGATTCCTTTTTCCTTTTATGCTATTTATAAAGTGTTTAATAAATCACAGAAAATCTTTATTCAAAGATTTGATGCATCAGGTAATTATCATGGTTTTTTACAAGAAAAATATACTGGATATAAAGAAATTATTTTATATAATCAACAAAATAAAGTTATTGAAGAGTTTAGTTATCAAAGTAAGTATTTAGAAAAGTTAGTTTTTAAATCTAATTTTTTGTCTGGATTAACTTCACCAATTGTATGTTTGTTTACTCATTTGACTTTAATTGCAGTTAGTATGATGGGTTTTTTTTTAATTGAAGGCCATAAAACATCTCTTTTTTTAACTAAATTAGGAGTAGGAGTTATTGGAATAGGACTTTTTAGATGTTTTTTACAATTTGTTTGGCGTTTAGGCAATCCCATTATTGAAATAGGTCATATGTCAGTTTTATTACAATCTGCTAATGCTGCTTCTAGAAGAGTATTTGCTTTTTTAAATGAAATTGAAGAAGCTCCTGAAGTGCTTAAACCTAAAGTGATTGTTAATCCTCAAGGAGAAGTTGTTTTTGAAAATGTTTCTTTTGGTTATAATAAAAGAGATATGTTATTAAGGAATATTAATTTTGTTGCCAAACCAGGTCAAACCATAGCTATTGTAGGTCCTACAGGTTCTGGTAAATCTACTTTAATTAATCTTTTAATGCGTTTTTATGATATTAATGAAGGGTCTATTAAAGTTGATGGGGTTGATATTTATGAGTTAAAAAAAGATAATTTAAGAACTATTTTTGGAATGGTATTACAAGATACTTGGTTTTTTAAAGATACTATTTGGCAAAATATTAAATATGGTAAACAAGATGCCACTGATGAAGAAGTAATACAAGCAGCCAAACAAGCTCAAGTTAATTATTTTATTAATACTAAGCCTAATGGTTATCACATGCAAATTAATGAAGAAGCAGATAATTTGTCTCAAGGAGAAAAACAATTAATTACTATTGCAAGGACTATTTTAAGTGATCCTAAAATATTAATTTTGGATGAGGCTACTTCTAATGTAGATACTAGAATTGAAATTTTGTTACAACAAGCTATTCAAAAATTAATTCAAAATAAAACTGCTTTTGTTATTGCTCATAGATTGTCTACTATTGTTAATGCTGATAAGATATTAGTACTTAATAGAGGGGCTATTATTGAACAAGGAACACATCAAGAATTATTAAATTATAAAGGATTTTATTATAAACTATATCAAAGCCAATTTCAAAAATAAGATATAATATTAAATATAAAGACCAACTATATAAATAGTTGGTCTGCGCTGTTCCTTTTTTTTAGACAACTTTTGTTTTTAAAATTGTTCTTTAAGACTAAAAAATTAAGTAGATAATTGTATATCTTTTCAAACTAATGAAATATTTTTTTAATTTAAAAAAGTGTTTAAATCTTTTAATAATTCATTAGTTTGAAAAGATATTTTTTAAAATATTTGGTCCCTACACTATATAGTTAGGTAAAAAAAGTTTAAATTCCGCCAAGAAAATTAAATTATAATTTTTTTTTTAAACAATTATGTTATTTTGGTGAAAAAAATGTGCAAAAAGATAACCTTTTTTTCAAGGCTAAACATTAAAATAAATTAAAAAAATAATTTATATAAGATTTGGGGAATATTCAGTTGGTGATGAATAATTTAATTTAGCTAAAATCCATTGATTGTTCCAAAATTTAGGGAAATAATTGATTATTTTTTTAATTTTTTCGGTTGGTTTTTGAAATAAAAAAGGATGTTGATGTTGTAAGATAGTTTTCATTTGGCCGAAAAAGTTTTCAATTATAGCGTTATCACGAGGGGTGGCTTTTCTCGACATGCTGATTAAAAAACCTTTTTTAATTAGTGTTTGTTGGACTTTTTGTGATTGATAAACTGTTCCTTGGTCGGAATGAATAATACAAGGTGCTTTTAATGGAGGTAATTTTTTGATAGTTTTTAAAACCAATTCTTTATTTTGTTTTTTGGAAGTGTGGGAAGTTATGATTTGGTTGTTAAAAGAATCAATAATACAAGAAAAATATAAAAAACCTTGGGAAGTTTTAAAATAAGTGATGTCGGTAAATAGTTTTTGCATTGGTTTAGTTGATATAAAGTCTTGATTGATTAAATTGTCTACTATTTTTAATTTAGTTTTTAAATTTTTATTATAATAATATTTATTTTTTTTAATTCTTAAACGACAAAAAATACCGTTTTCTTTCATGATAGTATAAACTTTTTTCTTGGTAATGTTTTCGTTAAAAGTTTTTTGGTATAAATCAGTGATTTTTCGATGACCGTAAAAATATTGTTGGTGCAAACATAAAGCTTTAATGCGATTTTGTTGTAATAAGTGTTTTTCTTTTTTGGGTTTTATTTTATTTTCGACTTTTAACCAATAATAAAAAGTGCTTCTTTTGATTCGGATAGTTTTTAAAATGGTGATTAAATTTAGTTTTTTATTGAATTGTTTAACCAATTCAAAAACTGTTTTTTTATCAGTTTTTTGCTTTTTTTTAATTAGAGTTTGTAATAATTTATTTTTTTGATTTAATATTTCCGTTTTTTTATCGGTTATTTTTTCATTTTTCATGATTTAAATATTGTTTCCTTTTTGTATTGTATACATAAACTATTATAACTCTAAAGATTATATTTATGTTTAAAAAAAGGGTGCGCGTAACTGGGGGGGGTTTTTATTTTTCTTCTTCTTTTATTTATGTTTACTTATTATTTTGGTTATCGTTTTAGTGCGTTAGAGTATTGTTTTTGGTTTTAAAATTCAAAAAACCTCTTTTTAATAATGTAAAAAGAAAATAGGGAGTTATTTATATATCGGAAAATAATAATGATAGATAAATGATACAACGATAATATCCAATATCGAGTATCATTATCGATATAATATATAAAAATATCATTCCTTAAAAAGATTTGGTTTTGACAAGGAAATTAAAAGGGGTAAATGATTATTGAAGGATGATTTAAAATAAGTTATTTGTTTTTATTTGGTTATTATATCTATTTACTTTTTTGTCATCTAATTTATATAATTTTAAAATGTCTAGTTTGTCTATGGTTCTCTTACCTATTAATTCTTTTAATATAGTTTTTTGTTCGTTGAGATATATATAAATTAATTTGGAATATAATAAAATCCATTTTAAAGGAATTATTTTTGCTTTTAAAGGGTTGTTGTTTGTTTGATTAGTTTTAAAAAAATATATATATTATTATCGCTATTATAAAGGTGATTTTTGATTATTTATATTCTATAATTTTTCATTTCATTTAAGATTTAAGGTTCTACAAATAGATTTTTGTTTTTTGGTCGGTAGTTTGTTTGTTGGTAAAAATTTTCCTTTTTAGAATGCGCAACAATTGTAATATTTAACAATTATCCTTTTAATGTTTATAAAAATTTTTTGATTTGAACTAATTTGTTGGAGGTTGGTTTGGTTTCCTAATCACCCTTAATTATGCTTTGTTTTTTTTGCATATTTTTTCTTCTTTTTCGTTGGTTTTTGTTATAAAAATAACAAACACTCAGTTATGAAAATAAAATCGTAAAATTTAGGGGTTATTAAATTGAGTTGATGGTAATCAGGTATTTTATTTATATCTAAATTAAATTTGAAGGGCATCATTTGGATTTTATTTGAATATTCATTATTTTAGTTTTATTGGTGCGGAAAACCAATCAAAATTTTAGTATATTTGCTTCTTTTGGGGATATTTTAATATATTTTATACGTATAGTTTGAAATAAATGATTAAAAATTTTATAATTTAGCTAATGATTTCTACTTTGTCTTTCCCAAAAAATAAATGACTAAATCAACGATCATTTTTTTGGTCTTTCATAAGTAATGTATTGAATATATTGGTCTAAATTTTTTTTGGTAAACTTCTTGCCTGAATTGGTGTAATTAAATCATCAACATCTTTATAATTTGCATAATAAGTAGGCCAAATTTGTTTAATTTCGTATATAATATTTGCTTTTTTGAGTTGTATTCTTAAAGCTTCACTTTATTTGTGACCTGTTTCCGCGTTATTTAAAGTCATAATAATTTTGATTTTTTCTTTTTTTAAAATTTCTAGTTGGGATTGAGAAAGTAATTGAGTAACACAAATTAGCCCTAAAAACGTTTTTAATTACATATTGTTATTTTCTAAGTGGTTTGTTGGTTTTGGTTATTTGAAGGTAGTCAATGACGATAATTTATGTGTGTTTATATACATGAAGGTTATAAACTAAATGAATTAAATAATGAATTTATGTTTCCAAAAAATTGTTGTGCTATTTTCATTCTTTCTGTATATTTGAGTGGTGTTATGTTGAAGTTTTCCAAATTTTTATCCAAAATAACATCTAAGGGAATTTGAGTTTGGTGGGATAATAAACAACTTAAATTTTCTTCTAAAGTCATTGCATAAGAAAAAACTAAGATATTGGGATGATGCTGAGTTTATTGGATACTTAGTGTATTGATATCTAACAGTAGATCATAAAAAAACTGGTTTGGCCTTATCCCTGTATAATCACCAATGGTGATAATTTGAATTTTTTTAAAGTCTTTCGTGGAATGATTTAATGCTTTGAAAGTTTCTGAAAAACGTTAATATTCTTCTTGAATTTTTGTTTTGCTTGGTTATTTTTATTAAAAAATTCAGCATTTAAAGAGATTATTTAGTTTAAATTCAAAAGTGTGTTTTATCTTTTTTGTGGGGGATTGAATAGATAAAATTTCTTAACTTATAAAAGATGTCTTGGTAATATAAATTTTTGTGGTAGTGGACTGAGTTTTCCATATTTGGGGATAATGATTTTTAATAAATCTTGAAATTAGTTTTTTTGGGTATAGGTATGTTTTAGATTGTTTAAAAAATGAGTTGAGTATTATTGTTTTTATTAAAATCATCATTTAAATAATTTAAAGTTGTAAATATTTTTTTCTTTTTGGGTTTGTGTATATTTGTGGGGTTGATTATTTGGCAGTAAAGGTTTAATTTTGCCCATTAAACTTTTTCTATATAATTTATTAGTTGTTTGAACATTTTTTTGTTGGTTAAAAATTTTATATTAATTTCTTTTTTTATTTTTTAATTATATTGATATTAAAAAAAGGGATGAATTTCGTGTTAATTAAGTTTTGTAAGAAATTGTTGGCTGAATTGGAAAATAAATTAATTACTTGATCAATGCCTTTTACCTTTCTTTGATTGTTTTTTTTATTGCTTAGTCTTTGAGCTTCTTTTCCGTTGTTGGTTAATAAATAGAACTCAAAACATGTGTCTAATTTTTTTAATGGTTGTCCTTATGCCATAGATTGTTTATAGCTGTCTCGGAGACAGGTTTTGAAACTAAACGCCATTATTCGTTTGGTTTTAGTCAATAAAACTCAATCAAATTTAATTATTAGGAATGAAAAATAAATAAGCTTTAGAATATAAATTTATGATTCTTGTGTTTTGAAAATATAATAAAATTAGTTATTTGTTGATTTTACAACGGATTACTTTTTGACTTTGAGAATTTTGTTTTTGGTTATCAAGATATTCATTTAGGAGGTTATAGGTTTTTATACTATATTTTTGAAATGGTTTATTGAATAAAGATGGTTGGATTATGGGTTTAGTTATGTTAACACAAAAAGATTGATGATTCAAAATATCAATATTGGTTAAAATGTAGATTAGTTAATTGCTGCATTTAAATATTCCTTTTGAAATAAAAAAAGACTCTTTAATTAGAGTCTTTGGGCAGTTTTGATTTTATCATTGTTATAATGGATATATAAATTGCTGTTTTGACATTTTTTCTTAATTATTATGGCCATTCTTTATGTCTCCTATTTTTTTTGATAATTTATTGTTGATTAAATTTAGCGTCTTCATCATTCATATTGTTTAAGATAATTTTAGTTCTTAGGTGTTCGATTTTCAAAAATTCATAATATTCCTTTGCTACTTGTTGAAAATAAGTTCAGGAACTCGTTTCAACCACATCTAATTGATGATTCTTTGGGTTTATTTTTTGTTCCACACACAATTGGGATGAATTTTAGATAAATAGTGATATCAGGCTTGATGTTTTTTTTACTTAATTTGTTAAAAATTTGTTAATTTTTGTCATTTTTTGAAGGATATACGCGATATGCAAAATTAGAACCTAAACCACATTCAATTAAAATTATTTTGTTAGTTTTTAAATTGGGTTTGATACATTTTTCTTGGGTTTGAATCATATTAGCAAAACTTAAAAAATATCTCTTAAATTAGTTAAATAGTTGTGGATTAAAAATGTTTCAATTATAGAATGACCAATTCTAGAACTACCTAATCTGTGAATAAATATCACTTCATTACCTTATTTTTATAATTTTTGTTGAACTCCCTTTCATTATATTTGTTTTTCCACTGCCGTAGAGTCCTTCAAAGATAATTAATTTCATTTTAATTCTTCTTTTAATATAATTTTGAATAATAAAAAAGACCTTCGATTTGAAGGTTTTAGTTGCATTTTATTTTGCTTAATTGTTTTAAATAAGTTATTGTTGGAGATAATCCTTGTTTTGCATTGTATAGCAATTATAAATATTTTTTACCATCTTCAATCATTTTATTAATGAAGTTATTATCTTGGCAAATACAAACTAAACGATAATTTGCGTCATTAAAATAAACTCAAAATTAAGTGCATTTAGTTTAAATACAACAGGAGTTGACATTTGACTTGGAATCAATAGTTAATGAGGACTTCTTGATTGGTAAAGAAACTATTCCAAAACGTGGATATGTTGTTTTTTTCGTCAATATAAGGGCATTTTATTTATAATAAAGTGTTGGTTTTAGAATTATATCCATCAAGTGATATAGAAAACATTTGGACTTTAGTATCAGTAAAGATTGTATCAGTTAAGTTTAATTTAGTTGTTTTTTTCAAATAAAATGCGTGATATTATTTTAATTTTATGGCTGTATTCATTGTATTTGTTGCTTATAAAAGTTGTTCCAAATAT
>CAMOAP010000053.1 GCA_946577115.1 uncultured Acholeplasmataceae bacterium
TTGATAAAATAATAACCATTTACGCGGATTTCGTAAATGGTTATTTTCAATAATTTAATTTATAATTTTAATATTTTTATGATGTTGGGTACCAAAGGTCCTGAACTGTACTTACTATTGCATTTGGATAAAAAGTTTTCGTTGAAGTTAATAAAAATTTACAACTTGGATCCATATATGCGGTTAATGATGTACAAGCTTGTGCAAAAACAAAATTTAATTGAACTTTTAAAGCATCTTTAAAACTATCCATATCAAATTTTTCTTTTGTGAAATGATCAACTTGTATGTCTTCCCAATAATCAATATTTAAAACGTCATCAGTAAGGCAGTCTATGAATTTATTAATATATTTGCTACTTGCTGGGTATGCATCTTTTAAAGATGATTTCAGATCATAAACAATTTTAGAAGTAGCTAAATTAGTTTTAGTGGTGAAAGAATTTGTTATTGTTTGTACAACGTTTAAAGGATCGTCTATATCTGCTAACTTTGATTCTTGTGGTTTTGATGATTCAGATACAATAGTTGTTTTTTCTTTTGAATCTTTTTGGTCATCTGCAAAAGCACTTGGAATAAATGCTGATAAGAAATATGAAATAAACACAAATGTAATTACTATCAAGAAAATTAAATAATTGTTTTTAAATATTTTTTTTAACAATTATAAAACCTCCTAATTAAAATATACAAACTTAAAGTAACTAACATCCTGTAATATTATTATATCACATTTTAAATTTTTTGTATTTAAAAAACCGTTTTAAAAAGACCTTAACTATTTTTTTAATTTTAAATAATTTTTTAATAGAGATTTTGTTTATTAAAATGGAATAAAATGAAGTGATTTTATTATAATATTACATTTAACTTTAATTTATGTTATAATTACGATGAGAATAAGTACATTTTTGATGATTCTAAAAAGATGATTTTAAAAATTTATTTATTTTCTATTTTTGTTTTTGCCTTTTTATTTTTTTAAATTTTATTTCAATGTTAAGTTGTAAATAAAATCATATAAAGAAAGCAGGTGATATATAAATTATGGTAAAACTAAAAAGAAATAAAGCAAAACTTTTAATATTTGCTGGATTTTGGGCCATTTTACTATTTTTTAATCACAATTATTTAATTTTTGCTGACCAAGATGATGATATTGAAAACATGATAACTCTAATTGAAACCCAAGAGAATCAAACAGAAGAAATAAAAATGAAATGTCAAGATTTATTGCAAAAGGGCGAGAAAGATGCCTAATTTCTTAGTAAATTAACCACTTACAACTGCAATTAGTAATGCAGTACAACATATTTTTGGTTTATTTTGCGAAAGCAAGATAGATTATAGCAGAAAATAAAATCAAACAAGCGAGAAACTGTTTATCGTTTGGATTTGTAAGTTGAAAATAGTCATGGAAAAGCTTTGCAATAAGCCTAAGAGAAAAAACGGGCAGTAGCTATAAGGCAAAACAGTTGATACCTTATATTTTAGGGCAGTTTATATATTTTTTGCGTATATAAAATTTACTAACACTTATTGATTTAAGTGGTAAGCAAAATTGCTAAACCTAAAACCTACCAAACAATTTTTTTTATTTTTTCATATCAATTGTGGTTATCTCTCCTAAAACTATTAAGGTAAGAAATTAGAGTAACTTCTATCTTCCTAAAAGTCATTTGCTAAAAGTATAAAAGCATCTAAAATAAACTTTAGTGTTTAGTCTCAAGGAAAAAGCAGAATCGTAGTAGTCGTAAGAAATTCAAAGCTTAGCTGGAATGCAAAAGTGGACTGACTTACCAAGGAATTTGGGAAAACCAAATACAAGGCGAAAGAAGAAATATATTTTATATAAACGCTGTATGCTTGGAAACTTGCTTGTACAGTGTTGTGCGAGGCTCAAAAAAACCTAATTATTCATCAATAATTAAGGCGTTTTGTTTCTATCGCGATAATTACCGAAATCAAAACTGAAATTAATCAATTAGTAGTTAATAAACAAACAGAAATTCAAGAACATTTAAACGATCCCATTTTTGAAAATATTTTAGAAGCAATTAAAGAAGATGAAGACAACACATCACCAGAAGTAATTCGTTATTTGCAACAAATATATGAATTGGTAGAAAAAACAAATCACGATATAATAAGTATTTTAGCGGCGGTACAAACATTAAAAAACGAAACATTAAAATTTAGCCAAATAATGTTAGAATACAATATAATTGTAGATAAATTCAATAATTTTGAAATATATAAAAGTCAATTTGTTGACTTTTTGAGTAAAATATCATCTGATAACCCTAATGCGAAAATTTTAAAAGTTTTGCCTTTTTTAGAAGAAAAATTACAATTAGGGTTAGATGAATTTGGAGGAAGTATAAAATTAAAAGAAAGACAAAATAATATGGATGAAATAAAATCGCAATTTATTTATTTAAAAGATCAAGATTCTAAAAATCCTTCAGGGGGTTTTAGTTCTGCCGATACTTCTCAAAATAATAATTCTAACATAACCAATAGTTTTTTATTTTTTTTCTTTGTAATATTTATTTTATTATTTATTGTTTTGATATTGTATTTTATTTTTCAAAATTTTGCAAACACAAAATAACAAATATTTTTTTTAAAATTATAAATATTATTTTTACTAAAATCAAAACAAAATTTCGCAAAACTAAATATTTACGATAATATAAAGACCAACTTAAAAATTGGTCTTTTTTTATTTTGGGTTTTTGAAATGGTCAAAACTAGTTTAGTATTTTGTAACAATATAATGGATTGTTTCTGAAATTTCTTCTTTTTCGTTATATTTATCTATGTAATCAATGTCAACGCCGTTTTTGAGATAATAAGTGTGAGAAATCTTTTTTCCAGTTTGAAGGCTATATTTGGCTTCGTTGTCTCTTTGGTTATTGTCTTGGTAATAAATTATTTTTGTTATTTTTTGAGTATTATGATCAAGATATATGACACAAAATAAAGTTCCTTTCTGTGTAAAGTGTTTTATTTGTAGGCATTTATTAGTTTTGGTATTATATGTTTCAATGAAATTAATAGTTTTTTGATCGGGGTAAAAAGTAATTTTTTGGATTAAATTGTTTTTTATTGAATCGTATATATTTATTATTTTGTTATTTTCGTTTGATTTTATAATAATTAAATCATTTTTATTATCATTTGGAGTTAATTTATTTGGATTAATTATTTCATTATTATTTGCTTTATTTTCTTGGATCATGGGATTGGTTAGTTGTGTTAATTCTTTTTTTTGAGTAAATATTTTATCTTTTTTTTCTTTATTATATAAAATAAAAACACTTAAAAATATTATAATAACTATTAAAATAAGGCACAATATGTGAATTAATTGCCATTGATGCTTTTTTTGTTTATGTTTGTGTTCTTTTTGGGTTTTTGTGTCTTTTTGGTCTTTTGTTTCTTTTTTTACAAATTTCATAAAATTACTTTTCTTTTTGTGTTATAATTTTCAAAAATTCATTTACGCTAAAACTTATTTATAAAATTAGAAATTATAAATTATAAAATTGATAAATCTTAAAATCAAAAGCGTAAATCATATATCACAAATAAGTATCCTTATTATACAACATATCTTTTTATTTTCATCAATATTTTTACAATTACTCAATATTTTAATATATTTAAAATTTTCTTTTTGTAAATTGATTTAAAAACAACAAATATTTGATATAAATAATCATATTTATTGTTTTTTTGATGTTAAAATATATTTAATTAACAATTGTTTTTTCTTATTTTTCTTATTTGTCCAAAATTAGATATTAAAAACAAAAGATAGGGTTTTATTGAAAAACAATAAATTTAATATATA
>CAMOAP010000054.1 GCA_946577115.1 uncultured Acholeplasmataceae bacterium
TTTCTTCTAAAAGTTTCCTTAAAAAACCTTTTTCTTCATATTTAACCGCCACCTTAATTGCAAAATGATCTACATTATAGCTTTGCACAATTACTTTTCCTTGTTCTTTTCTACCACAACGTCCTGCTGCTTGAATGAGTAATTGAAAGGTTTTTTCTGAGCCTTTAAAACTAGGAATTTTGAGTAAAGAATCTGCCATTAAAATACCTACTAAAGTAACTTTGTGGAAGTCAAGCCCTTTAGTAATCATTTGAGTTCCTAACAAAATATCTGCTCTTTCTTGATTAAAATCGTTCCATAATTTTTCGTATTGACTAATTTTTGTGATAGTATCTGAATCAAATTTGATAAGTCTTGCATGCGAAAATTCTTTTTGGAGATAAGCTTCGATGTATTCGATACCAACGCCAACTTCTTTTATTTGTTCTTTGAAACAGCGTCTGCATTTTGTTGTAAATTGTTCTTTAAAGTTGCAATTCCTACATTTTAATATCTCTTGTTTTTGATAAAAAGTAAGGCTATTGTTGCATTTATTGCATTTAGGTACCCAGCCACAAAACCGGCATAAAACGAATGGGGCAAAACCTTTGGTGTTGATAAATAAAATGGCTTGTTGTTTTTTGGCTATAACTTCCTTTAAGGCATTTGTGAGGGTTCGGGAAAAAGGTTCTAAATTGCCTTTTTTTAATTCTTTTTTCATGTCAACAAGTTCTATGGGTGGAAAAGCATCAATTACAACTCTTTTGGTAAGGCTTAAAAGTTGATAATTTTTTTGTAAAACTTGATAATGACTTTCTAAAGAAGGAGTCGCGCTTCCTAAAATTAAAGGAATTTTGTGGTATTGAGCCCTTATTTGTGCTAAGGTTCTTGCATCATAAGCGGCGCGCTCTTTTTCTATTAAAGCCTCGTCGTGTTCTTCGTCAATGATTATAATTCCTAAATTATTTAAAGGAGCAAAAATAGCACTACGAGTTCCCAAAACGATGCAGGCTTGTTGCTCTTGGATTTTTAAAAATTGGTCTAAATGTTCTTTGGGTTTTAAATAACTATGTAAAATGGCTATATTTTTGTTTATAAATTTGGCCTGGAGGCGTTGCATTAAAGGAGCTATTAACATTAATTCAGGCACTAATAATAAAACTTGCTTATTTTGATCGAGAACTTTAGTAATTAAATGGAGATAAATTTCAGTTTTTCCTGATCCTGTTTTTCCGTGCAAAAGATAAGTTTTATGGCAGTTAAGATTTATTTTTTGCAATATTTGTTGTTGCTCTTCATTCAAAATTATTTTTTTGTCTTCTGCAAGCCAATCAAACTTGTGATTCAAAATTATACTTATTTTTTTTTCTTTTTGTAAAATAAGCTTTTTACGGATTAAGGATTGAATAATACTGTTCGAAGTTAATTCTAAGGCTTTTTTTCTTGTTATTTCTTGAATTTCTATTTTTTGTTTGCTATGTTTGATTTCATTTGGGTTTGTTTTATCTAACATTTTCAAAGGTTTTAATTGTTTTAATTTTTCAATAAAATCTTTTTGTTTGGGCGTTAATTTTGTGTCTTTTTGTTCCCTTGATTGTGGATTAAAGTGGTAAATGCATATTTTTTTCTCATTTTTTTGTTCTTTGAGTTGTAAAATATCTTTGATTATGACAATTTTTTTCTTAGATAGTTTTGTAAAATGTTCTAACAGTTTTTCTTGGGATTTATTTTTGGGGTTTAAAAAAAGTTCATTTTGATTTGCGAAAAAACCTTTGATATTTTCAGGCAAAAAATCCTTATTTATAATTTTAATTTCTTTTAAAAAATATTTTACAAATTCTTTGGGGAAAATAGTTTTATACACTAAGGCTTTAATGATAAAAGGAGTTTTTAACATTTCTTGGGATAATAAAAAAAATTCTTGATCAAAATAAGGATTTTCATCCAAAATAGTTATTATTTCTTTCAATCCCTTATTGAATTGGCTATTTTCTTTTAAATTGATAATGTAGCCTAAGTGTTGTAAATTAGCATTACCAAAAGGAACAACAACTCTCATTGCCCTTTTGATTATATTTTCAAAATGGGGTGGTACCAAATAATCAAAAGGTTTGTTGATTCCTTGATATGTAGTTTTTATATCTATAATTATTTCAGCTATCAATGTTTTATCCCTTTTTCCTTATTGTTTTTTGTTGGTTTGATACTTCAATTATAACAAAATTATAAATTATTTGGGATTAATAAAAAAAAGACTTTAAAAAGTCTCTTTGGGGTTTGTTTAATTTTAATTAATTTGTTTTTTTAATTGTTTTGGCTGGTTGGTTTTTGGAATTATAAAATTTTATTGCTAAAAATTGCAATCTATTTATAACGTGTTATATTTTTTTTTAAATAGATAAAGTTTTTCTTACAGGATTCAAGTATAAATTACAACTTTCTTTGCATTTAAATTGGTTTTGAGAAATGTTTAATATTAAATTACCTAAAAAATTTTCTTTGTCTTGAATTAATAATTTTTTGAGGACCGTTATATTTCATAATTATAATTTTATTTATTTTATCTAAGATAATTACAATATTTTGGTTAAAAATAGCTTGGTTAAAAATAGCATTGTTATCTTGTATTATTTGGCTTTGAGTAAAAATATATATCTTTTTTAAAGTTTTGTTTTGCCATTTATTAAAAAGTTTTTGCAATAATTTAATCTAGTACGAATCAAAAAGTTCTTGAAAATGGTTAATATTGATAAATTAAAAATTATGTTTTTGCAAAATAATTAGTTATTGACGCAAATTATACATTTAATTTATCAGATTCTGTTATGATTTCTGATATAGTTGTTTTTATAATATTGTCTAATTCTTGCATATTTTGCA
>CAMOAP010000055.1 GCA_946577115.1 uncultured Acholeplasmataceae bacterium
AATCAATTTTGGGAAATAATACAATAAATGCTAAAATAAAAAATAAACAAGTAAAAAAATGAATGATTTTTAATTTATCCTTTGATACCACTATTTAATTTTCCTTCTAAAACATATCTTTTACAAAAAATGAACAACAAAACTAAAGGTAATGTCATCAAAACAGTAGCTGCCATTTGTTGATTGACTAAATGTTGGTTTTTTTCAGAGTCAAAAATTGTTCTAATCACATTAGTAAGTAATTTCCCGCCTACAAGTTCAGGCCACAAGTAAGCATTCCAAGCAGCAACCGCTCTAAAAATAATGATGTTAATGATATTATCTCTTAAAAGTGGAGTTAAAATTTTGTATAAAAAATTCCAATCACTACTACCATCAACTTTGGCAGATAAATAGAGTTCTTTGGGAATTTTTTTTATATTTTGCATTAATAAAAAAATATGAAATACATTGATTAGAAAGGGAAGCACCATTGCTAAATAAATGCCACCAAAAACGCGAGTACCTTGACCCGAATCAACAAAACCTAGGCGTGCGACTGTTTGATAGTTAGTTAAAAACATACTTTCAGTAGTTATCATAGTTGTGATTAAAAAGACTCCTAATATAATTTTTTTAGTTCTAAATTCTAAAATACTAAGAGCAAAAGCAGTTATAACAGAGACAAAAATACCTAAAACAGTAGAGACAAAAACAACAGCAAGGGTTTTAAAAAAAATTGAAAACAAGCTATAACGGGTAAATAAAAAAGAAAAGTTTTTCCATGTTAAATCTTTAGGAAAAAAACTAGGACAAGCAGGATTGTCTTGTAGAGCTAAATTTAACATCCAATAAAAAGGGATAGCCAAAAAAAGAGCAAAAACAGACAAAAAAAAGTATTTGGTGAAAGTGGCACAAACTTTGGGTAAATTTTTTTTAAGTTTAGCAAAAATGAGTTTTGTTTTATTATTTAACATAATTATCTAGGTTAGATCCTTATTTATTATTTATTTAATTTCTTTTCAAAAAAGAAAAAATTAATGGCAGTAAAAAGAATAGAAATTAAAAGCAAAATAACAGTGGCTGCAGCGCCTCTGGAATAAGAATCCATTAAAGTGCCTTCTAATTGTTGATAAATATAACCTACCACAGTATTTACACTAGTAATATCAGAATTACCAAAAACCCCAATAACGGATTCATATTCTTTAAAAACTTGAATTATTGCAATGATAAGTTGATAAAAAATAGTAGGAGCAAGAAGGGGAAGAGTAATTTTTCTAAAAATAGTTATTTTGGAAGCGCTGTCAATTCTAGCAGCATCGTAATAATCTTTACTAATGTTTTTTAATCCCACACTAAAAATTAAAATTTGGAAAGGAAGGGATTTCCACACTACATAAAAAATTAAAACAAACATTTTATGCGAATAAGGAGCTGCAATGTTAATCCAATCTTTTTGAATTCCAAAAAAAGAATTAAAAAAGCCTTCAGGACGTATTTGAATGCCAAAACTATTATGATAAAAAAGAACTGCAAAAACCATTCCCATAATAACAGGATTTGTTAAATAAGGGAGGAAAAAAATGGTTTGAAAAATATTTTTTAAAAAACGATTATAAACACTGTTAAGCGCTAAGGCAATCATTAAAGATAAAAAAATAGAAATAGGAACAGCAATAAACACTAATAAAAAAGTGTTAAAAAGAGCGGTTCTAAAATCAGGATCACAAAAAGTAGTAGTGTAATTAGAAAAATTAAACGCATAAGAAAATGTATCTGCAAATTTATTATATCTACCATCCAAAGAAATAAAAAGTGTTTTTACCAAAGGATAAAAATTAAATAAAACCATAATAATTAAGGCAGGCGCCAAATAATACCAATGATTGTGTTTGGAATATTTAGTGGAATTTTGATGGAAAAGATTTTTTATCAATGACATTTAAAAAATCCTATTTTCGGTTTTTTTATCAAAAAGAAAACACTTATTTTCTTTAATTTGGAATCTAATTTTTTTCTTGGCAACAAATCCTTGTGGAAAAATAATATCTTTACTTTTTTCATCAAAGACAAGATGGAAAGTGTTTTTAACAGCTTTAGGATGTCTTGCTAACATTATTAAATTTCTACCAACATTTTCTAAAAAGAGAGGTTCGATTTCAAAATTACCGTTTGTATCAAACCAATAATTTTCGGGACGAATGGCTACATAGATTTCTTGATTTAGATTTTTTAAAGTTTTGTTAGAAGAAAAATCAAAAAGAAGTGAATCTCCAATAGTTACTTTTCCAAAAGTAATTTTTCCTTCAAAAATAGAAATGATCGGATTCCCTAAAAATTTAGCAACAAACAAATTGTTAGGATTGGCATAAACTTCTTGAGGAGCTCCTTTTTGTTGGATTTGTCCTTTATTCATTACACAAATTTCATCACTAATAGACATTGCTTCTTCTTGATCGTGTGTGACAAAAATAGCAGTGATTCCAGTTTTTCGTTGGATTCTTCTAATTTCTTCTCTAGTTTTGAGTCTTAAACCTGCATCTAAGTTGGATAAGGGTTCGTCCAAAAGCAAAACTTGAGGTTCTTTGACTAAAGCTCTGGCAATTGCAACACGTTGTTGTTGACCGCCTGAAAGTTGCTGAGGTTTTTTATCTAAATAATCAGAAATTCCGACTAACTTCGCAATTTCTTCTACTTTTTGCAAAATAATGTCGCTTGAAAATTTTAAATTTTCCAGTGGAAAAGAAATATTTTGTCTAACTGTCATATGAGGATAAAGAGCGTAATTTTGGAAAACTAAACCAATACTTCTTTTTTCAATAGGCAAGCTAGTGACGTCTCTGTTGCCAAAAAATATTTTTCCAGCCGAAATAGGATGAAGTCCTGCAATCATGTAAAGAGTAGTTGATTTACCGCAACCCGAAGGACCTAAAAGACTTACCAATTTTCCTTTAGGAATGTTGATATCAATTGTTTTTACAGCATAAGTTTCTTTTTTAGTTTGTTTATCGATGAAAATTTTAGAAACTTGTTCTAATTTTATACCCATTTTTTGTATTCCTTATTTTTAGTTTTTTTGGCTTTTAATTTTTTGATTGTGATTTTGATTTTATTATTTTGATTTTATTATTTTGATTTTATTATTTTGATTTTATTATTTTGATTTTATTATTTTGATTTTATTATTTTGATTTTTTTCA
>CAMOAP010000056.1 GCA_946577115.1 uncultured Acholeplasmataceae bacterium
ACTAAATGCTGCTTGTTTATCTTGTATAGCTTCAATAACTACTTTTTTCTTTTCTAAAGTTTTATAATTTTCAAAAAAATGCTTAATTTCTGCAATCATGGGCAAAGGCATATCTTTTAAATTTTGTAAATGATCAAAATACTTATCAAAAACAGGAACCGCAATTACTTTTTCATCTAATTCATTATTATCAATCATTTTAATTACTCCCAAAGGACGACATTTTACCAAAGTCATAGGATCTAGGATTTCTTGAGATAACACCAAAACATCTAAAGGATCGTTGTCTTCACAATGAGTTAAAGGAACAAATCCATAATTAATAGGATAATGAAAAGCAGTTGTCAAAAAACGATCCAGCAACAAAAGACCTGTTTCTTTGTCAATCTCATATTTTTTTTTACTTCCTTGAGAAATTTCAATAACTACTATAAACTCTTCTTTAGTAATTCTTTCAGGATTAATATCATGTAATATATTCATTTTTAAACCTCTTTATTATTTTATTTATTTTATAATTTTATTTTTTTGCAATGAAATCTTTTATCTTTGGTAATTACAAAAGATACATTAAAATACTGCCTGCAACTGCAACATTTAGGCTTTCGACATTTTGAGTGCAAATATTTATAAAATAATCAGAAAGCGTTGCTATTTCCGAAGAAATACCTTGTCCTTCATTGCCTAAAACTAATACTTTTTTATGATGTTTTTGTGCATCTTCCATAGTAATATTGGCTTTTTGGGGAAAAGCACTAAAAATAGAATAGTTTTGTTCTTTAATTTCTTCTAAAAAAGATTTGATATTTCCTCTTTTTAAGGAAAGTGAAAATAAGGCACCTTGACTTGATCTAATAGTTTTGTCATGATAAAAATCAACACTATGAAAACTGGACACAACTTGATTAAACCCAAAAGCACTAGCAGAACGCATTAAAGCTCCTAAATTAGCAGGATCTTGAATATCATCCAAAACTAAAATTTTATCAGACAATAAATTGTTATCTGAGGTAGATTTACAAAGAGCCATTTGATCAAAGACAGTTTTAGTTTGAGATAACGCTTTCATCAAAGAAGGCGCAATAAAAGTCCCTGGTTTTTCTTCATTAGAAGTAAAAATGGTAACAATAGCGTTATTTTTTTGTGCTTGTTCAATGAGATGATCACCATATACTAAAAATTGTTGGTACAAATCGCGATATTTTTTTAATTGTAATTTTTTTAATTTTTTAAAAGTAGTATTTTGTTTCGATGTAATCATAATTTTTCCTTTGAATGAAATTATTAAAGCATAAAAATATAAAATTGTTGCCTTTTGCGCTATTTTTAAATATTATTTTCTTGATTTTTTTATCTTTTGTAATTTTACTATTGATTTACAATAGTTTGCTTTGGATTTTTTTGGCAAAAATGGTTAATTGCTTCTTGTACATCAAAAAAACCATAATCACAGATGTTAAATTGCAAATGTTGGTCTATATTAAGAGTAATTGTATTTTGCAAAGCATCCTTGAATAAGTCAAAAGCATCTATTTTTTGCTCTTCTTTTTTAGCTTTTAGAATAGATGGTTTAGTAGTAGGATTTTGAGGCAAATAAAGAGTACAACAATCATGAAAAGCACGAATAGAAATATCAAAAGTATCAATTTGTTTGGCTATTTTAATTATTTCGTTTTTATCCATAGTAACTAAAGGTCTTAAAATAGTCATACTTGTTACTTGATTGGTTGTCTGCATACTTTCCAAAGTTTGACTTGCTACTTGTCCTACTGATTCGCCATTAATTAAACATAAATGATTTTTTCGACAAGCAAATTGAGAAGCTAAACGATACATCATCCGACGCATAACATTAATGATATAAGAATCTAGAACTTTTTTAGTAATTGTTTCTTGCAAATATCTAAAAGGCATTAAATGCAATTTAATTTGATTACTAAAAGCATAATGACTCAAAACTTTAGCTAAATCAATTACTTTTTGAATTGATTCTAAAGGAGTTAAAGGGCTTGATTCAAAATGTAATAACTCTACTGTAATACCTTTTTTCATTGCCAAATAAGCAGCTACAGGAGAATCGATACCACCACTCATCAAAACAGTTCCTATACCAACTGAAGAAACAGGAAAACCTCCTAAAGCTGGAGTTTCATCACTTTTCAAATAAAGATAAGTATTCCCTTTTCTAATACTAACATGTAAAATAACTTGAGGATTTTTAACATCAACTATTAATTTACCTTCAAAATTCTTTAAAATTAAAGGAGCAATTTGTTGGGTTATTTCTAAACTTTTTAAAGAAAAACTTTTATCTTTTCTAGTAGTTTCTATTTTGAAAGAAGTATTTTTTGTAATTTTTTCTTGCAACAACAAACAAGCTTTTTGAACAATATCATCTAATTGTCTACTTGCTTGACTTACTACAACAAAAGAAGAAATCCCTGATACATAAGACAACCTTTTAAGAATTTCTTTTTCTAAACTTACATCATAAATATATTCTATATAAGCATAATCATGTTTAAAATACATTTTAACGTTGCAAAGATCTTTAATTTTATTGTATAATAATTGTCTTAATTTATTAATGAAAGATTTTTTATTTTTTCCTTTTAAAAATAATTCTCCAAATCTAATTAAAATTTTTTTCTTATACATAAAGTTCCTCAAATCAATATTTTGTGTATGAAATTTTTGAATAAATTATATTTAAATATCTTTATACACTTAAATATTAAAATATAATAAGTTTTTACAGCTTAATTATAACATGAATATAACTATTTTTGTGATACAACTACATATTGATAAGTTTTTACCTTTGAATAAATACAATTATAAATTTATAATCCTTATTTAATAATATATTTGTGTCTTTTGTGAATCATGATATAATCATTGGGTATTACTTCTTTTTTTTGTTTGTGCAATAAAAAGAGTCATTAAGGTGAATTGATTTAAAGGGATTACAGTAGTAGATTAAAAAATAATAAAATAATATTTATTTTACTTCGTAATAGGTTTTTAAAAAAACTCGACGGATGTAAAGCTATCATTTTGGCATTAGTTTAAACAAATTTTTACAGATTCAATATTTTGATCATGTATATTTTTTTCTTTGATGGGTTTTAATATTTATTGATTATATTATTTTTTGTGTTTATTACAAAACTTACATTTTCAAAAATTTACTTTTGTTTTAAATTTTGGTCTTCTTGTGAAAAAGTGTTTATATCAAAATTATCAGTTATAAGGTTTTGGACTAACAATTCTGTTTTTACATCTAGATCTTGTTTTGCAATTGGAGTTCTTGGGTTTAGTATTAGGTTTTGAAAATTTGATGATAAGATGGATGATTGCTTTTTGATTGGTTGGGTTGGTGGTTTGGGGTTTTACTTTTTGTCTTCTTTTTGCTTACATGGTAAACAAACTGCTCCAACTAATCCTACTAATAAAGATATTGCAAAAACAAAATTTGTTGTTTTGTTATTTTTAAATATTCTTATTGGGAGGGTTTTTAGTGTTTATTATTTTTTTGCCTTACCTTTGTTTTTACTCTTTTTTTACTTAAAAAACGCTAAAAAATAGTAATTTTTATCAATAATATATCTTTTTGCGTTTAAAAAAATATTTAATTATAAAAATAATCTAAAAATAAAAAGGACTACCACCAATAAATTCTTTTAATAAAGACTCATGAAACACTAAATTAGAATTAAAAGATTTAAAAAAACTTAACAAAGATAAAAAATACTGAGCTTTATCAAAATACTTGCTGGTTCCAGGAATTTGCAATAAAAAAGGAATTAAATATGGTTTTAAAACATTAAATTCATAAATTAATTCAGAATTAAAAATAAAATCAGCTTCTTGTTGATTAGGATAAATCCATCTAAACTCCCCTTTTCTCACAGAATCCCAAAACTCAAAAGTCCTTAAAATATTAGTATTCCTAGAAATATAATCTCTTATAGCTCTTCTTAAAAACCTTACATCGGTTAAATGTAAAGGATTATGTAAATCTAGTGATAATTGATGTTGTGGGGAAATATAGATTTGAAATTTTTGTAATCTGGAAATAAAAGGAGTAAGTTTAGGGTTTATTGAATGCATTCCTTCTACTAAAATAATGTGATTATGGGTTTGAATATCTTTTTGAGTATGACTACGAGTAACAAAATCAAATTGGGGAATAGTAGTTTTTTTACAAGTAATCAAATCATAGATATTTTGATTAAATAAAGGAATATTTAAAGCATCAATACTTTCAAAATCAAAGGAGGTGCCATCTTTTTCTTTGGGAATATCTTTTAAAGGCAAATAATAATTATCCATAGAAATAATAAAAGTAAAAAATCCTAAAGCTTGTAATTGTAATTGTAATCTTTTAGCAAAAGTAGTTTTTCCACTAGAAGAAGGTCCTGAAATATTAATAATTTTCAGATTGCAAGCACATTTAGCAATTTGGGTACTTAATTGTTGTAACTGATTTTGATGATTAATTTCTGCAAGATTAATTAAATTAAATTGACTTTGAGAAGTTTGAGCAAATTTATTAATTTGAGAAACATTTTGTATTTTAATATTTTTTTTAAAAACCAAACTTTGAGTAAGCATTTGTTCAAATAAAGGCTCTTGTTGAAAAAGAGGAATTTTTTCATCGCTAAAAGGAGTTACAAATTGAATAACAAAACCATTTTTATGATAAAATAAATGATATTTATCTAAATAACTAGTGTTAGGAACTAAACCTTGATACATATAATTACAATAGTTTTTGCAAAAATAAAGGGTAGCAAAGGAAGAATTTTTTTGTTTGAGGAGACTAATTTTATCCCAAAAACCCAAAGATTGATAAATTTGCAAGGCTTTTTTAAGGGGAAATTTCTTTTTGGTAATATCTAATTTTTGAGATACCAACAAGAGCATTTCTTCTTCAATTTGTTGAAACATTTCTGGAACAAAAGTAATTTCTTTGGGAAAAGATACCAAAATACTAGAAGAACTATAATAAGTAAAATGTAATGAAATATTTTCAAAAAGTTTGTAAGATGCCATAGCAACTAAATATCTTAAACTAGCTTCATAAATATTTACAGCCGCAGAATTCCAAGTGCCTAAAAAAGTAATTTGATTGGTGGGGTCTTGCAATTTAAAGGTAAGTTCTTTTAATTTATTGTTTACTGTGGCAGCATAAATATTTTTAAGGTTTAATTGATTTTTTAAAGTCTCTAAACTAGTGTTTAAAGGAACATTTAAAATTGTTTTATTATAATAAACTTTTAGCATGATGTCCTCTGATACTGATAATATATTAAAAACCTCAATTAAGAGGTCTTTTTTTAAATAAATAAAATTATTGTAATGTTTGTGGATTGCAATAAATAATATTAAAAAATAAAAAAAGGTAAAAAAATAATTAAAAATGTGGGAGCATATAAAATGAAAAATAATAAAGATTTTACAAAAAAATAAAAAAAGGGTAAATTTTTAAATAAATCCTTTATCTAATAATTGCTTTCTTAAAATATCTGCTTGGATAAAATCTCTGCATTTTCTTGCATTTTGCCACAAAAAATATGTTTGTAAGTCTATTTTTGTTGGTTTGTTAAATGGAATTGTAATTCCTAAAGTATTTAAAATTAATAATAAAGAGTTTTGAAATTGGGATAATTTATCCAACATTTGGGTTTGATGGGTTTGTTTAATTGTTTGTTCCATCAAATCAATTACTTTATGCGTAGCAAAATCATCTTGCATTAATTGATGAAATAACTTCATTATATCTTGTTCTAAGGCTTGACAAGAAAAATGATTCACTTTTAAATAAAAATTATTTTTAGTTAAAAAATCAGTTATTTTTTGGTATTTTTGTTGAATTTGTTCCATCAAATCATAACTAAAATTAATTGGCTTACGGTAATGAGTGCTTAAAATTAAAAACTTTATTATACAAGGATTGTATTGTTTTAATAAATCTTTACACCAAATAATATTGCCTAAAGATTTAGACATTTTTTGATTTTGATAATCTAATCTTTCTACATGCATAAAAAAATTAGCTAGTTTTTGATGACTATGAGCGTGTGTTTGGGCAATTTCATTTTCATGATGAGGAAATTTTAAATCTGTTCCTCCTCCATGAATATCCAAAGGCAATTTAAAAAGTTGTTCAATCATAGTTGCACATTCAGTATGCCAACCAGGACGCCCCGAAAACCAAGGGCTTGGATATGTAATACCTTGCGAAGTTTTTTTCCACAAAATAAAATCTCCTGCAAATTCTTTTTGGGGGTCTAATTGTTTACGTACATTTTGTTTAAGTTGAGATAAATCTTGTTTTTTAAGTTTACCATAATCAGTGATTTTAGATACACGAAAATATATTCCTTGATCAGTAAAATAAGCAAATCCTTGGTCTAAAAGAGTTTTAATGTAGAAAATCATAGAATTAATATATTGGGTAGCTTGAGGTTTAAAATTAATGGTTTGGATGTTTAGGTTTTCCAGGAGATTATTAAAAGATTTCATATATTTATTAGCTAAATCTTTTTCCAAAACTTTGTTTTGAATGGCAGTTTCAATAATTTTATCATCAATATCAGTAATATTTACTACATAATATACCCTAAAATTAAGCATTTCTAAATATCTTTTCACTGTATCAAAAAAAATTAACGGTCTAGTGTTTCCTAAATGTAGGTGATTATAGACAGTAGGTCCACAAACATAAATGTTAATTTGAGGAGGATCGGCAGGTTTAAAAAAATCTTTTTTGCGAGTTAAAGAATTATAAATTTGTAGCATTAAAGAAATCCTTTTTGTTTAGCAAATGGTATAAAAAAAATGATGTTTGAAATTGTGATGGAAATTCATTATATAAAATACAATGATAAGTAAATAAAAATTAATTACTACATATATAAATATTATTCTTCAAATGGAATTAATTAGAATTGTGGGTTTGTTCTAAAACATAAGATAAATTTTTAAGTACTTGTTTTTTTCCTAACAATTCTAATAAAAGGGCGATACTTGGACCATGCATTGTGCAAGTAGTTCCGATGCGCAAAGCCATAAAAAGTGTTTTTTTAGAAAAATCATTTTGGTTAATAACTTGTTTAATTGAATTAGTAATAACATTTTTTTCAAATACAATAACATCAAAAACATTATAAAAAGTTTTTAAAATGATGGTTGTTTGGGGATTAGTTTGTAAAAAATGTGTAGCTTCTTGTGATAAGGAAGGTTTAGATTGAAAAAAAAGTTGATAAAAATCTGTGATTTGTTGCATATAATTCATTCTATCTTGAAACAAAGACACAAATTTAGTCATCCACTCTTTGTCATGTGTAGGAGCAGTTGTAAGAGCTAAATATTTTTTTTGCAAAATAAATGATGCAATTACTTCTGGAGTTAGTTTTCTTAAATGTTGATTATTCAAATAATCTAATTTAGTTGTATCAAAAATAGCAGGAGCTTTATTGAGGCGCGAAACATCAAATAAATTAATTAATTCTTGAGGACTTAATATTTCGGTTTGGCTTAAAGGATTAAACCCTAACAAAGATAAAAAATTAAATAAAGCTTGTGGCAAGTAGCCTAATTTTTCATATTGTTCAATAAATTGCATAATATTAGCATCTCTTTTGCTTAACTTTTTTTTGTTGTTGTTAAGAATTAAAGTCATGTGAGCAAATTGAGGAAGATGCCATTGGAAAGTTTGATAAATCATAATTTGTTTAGGAGTGTTAGTGATATGTTCTTCGCCGCGAAAAATATGAGAAATCTGCATTAAATGATCATCAATAACAACTGCAAAATTATAAGAAGGATATCCGTTTGATTTGATAATAACCCAATCTTCAATTTCTTGACTGTGAAAAGTAAGTTTGCCTCTAATTAAATCATTAAAGGAAAAAGTTTTATTAGTGGGAACACGAAATCTTATTGCAAAAGTAGTTGGATTGTCTTTAAATTCTTTATAAGCAAGACCTTGATCCATTAGTTTTTGGGCGTATTTTTGGTAAATGGCAAGTCTTTCTGATTGGCGATAAGGTCCAAAAGGTCCTTGGATATCGGGCCCTTCGCTCCAATCAATTCCTAACCAACGTAAATTTTTTAATTGAGAAGCCTCACCACCTTTAACATTTCGGGCAAAATCGGTGTCTTCGATACGGATAATAAACTCTCCTTGATTGTGTTGGGCAAACAAATAATTGAATAAAGCAGTACGGGCATTTCCTATATGTAAAAAACCAGTAGGGCTTGGAGCATAACGAACTTTAATTTTTTTCATAATTACAATAAGGTTTTTCCTTTTAATTTAAAATCGATAAAGGGGGTTTTTGGTAAAAAATTAAAAAAAAAGAACTTTGTAAAAAAGTTCTTTTTTTGGATTAACGTTTGGAAAATTGTGGTGCTCGACGAGCTTTTTTTAAACCGTATTTTTTGCGTTCCACACAACGAGCATCACGAGTTAATAAACCAGCTTTTTTTAAAATGGCTCTTAATTCAGGCACAATTTCAATTAGAGCACGCGCAATTCCTAAACGAATAGCGCCTGCTTGAGCTGAAAGTCCTCCACCATTTACATTCACACTTACATCAAAAAAATCTCTTTTTTCAGTTAATTCTAAAGGTTGAATCATTTCTAGGCGTGTGGCAGGTAACGGTAAATATTTTTCAAAATCTCTAGTATTGATTGTAATTTTACCAGTACCATTAGTTAAAATAACTCTTGCCACAGCATTTTTACGACGACCAGTACCAAAATAATTTACTTTGTTCATCTAATTAAACCTCTAAACTTTCTGGTTGTTGTGCTTGGTGATTATGGTTTTTTTCGGAATAAACAAATAATTTTTTACCAATTTGTGAACCTAATTTAGTATGAGGAACCATTCCTAAAATTGCTTTTTCAACCATTCTGGTAGGAAATTTACGCATCATTTCTGAAGCTACAACTTTAGTTAAACCACCAGGATAACCTGAATGTTTGTAGTAAGTTTTTTGTTGCCATTTTTTGCCAGTTAAATGAATGTAAGCAGCATTTACAACAATAACATAATCACCATTGTCTACATGTGGCGTGTAATGTATTTTGTGTTTTCCTTTTAAAATAGAAGCAACTTTGGTAGCTAATCTACCTAAAGTTTTGCCCTTAGCGTCTACTAGGTGCCATTTAGGTTTTACTGTTTTTTTATTAGCCATTAAAGTTTTTTGATTATTTTTTAGTTGCAATTGTGCTGTCATGGAATTTTCTCCTTATTATTAGTGAAAAAATAGTGATTAATTTTATATGTGTGTGTTTTTATTTTGTTTTCATTGCTTTAAAACAAAATAGTTATGAAATCTTTTATAATTTAGATACGAAATAATCTTAATTATTATGATATAGTAATTTTTTATTTTCAATATTCTCTTAATATTTTACTAAAATAATATCATTAAGTCAAGTGAAAAATTAATTTATCAACTTTTTTAAAAAAAATGAATAAATTTTGTAAAAAAATAAAAAAAGGTAATAATGATTAGATGAGGCTCAGATAATTTTGATATTTTTTATATACAAATGAAAAAGTCGAAAAAATCAGTAACACAATTAAAAAAAACAACAAAATTAAGTTAATAATAAATAAAAGTGTGTGTTGCAATTTAAAATTGGAAAGTTGTTAGATAAAATATTTTTTTGCGATAAAAAGATTATTTTTTAATTTTTAATTTGCTAGATATTCAATCAAAATTAAGGGATTTTTTAAAAGCAAAGGCAAAATCTTTGCC
>CAMOAP010000057.1 GCA_946577115.1 uncultured Acholeplasmataceae bacterium
CTTAAATAAAATTTTATATAAAATCAAAAAGAGGTAGCGGTGTAAAAGAGTATTATGTGAAGAAGGCATTCTGTGAAGCATAAGAAAGGTAATCATCGCCGAATAATAATTATGGCAATAATTTATTATGAGATTATAGATAATATCTATAATATTCTTGCTGTTTTAACAGTAAAGGCGCTTTAATTAATTCTCTCTCCAACCTTCTTTTAAGAAGGTTTTTTTGTTTTATAGGAAGGAAAATCATTTGCTAACATTATCTTTTCCAAGAATGAAGAATTGTTTTAAAGCTAAATATCTTTTTTTAACAATTTTAACTATTATTGTATCTTTTTTGTTATATGATGATTTTTATCCTCAAAATACTAAAAATAAATATGAAAATACTTTAGTTGTAGGAATGGAATGCAATTACAAACCTTATAATTATTTTTCTAATAATAAAGATAAAGACACACATCCTTTAACAATAAATGGTAAAGAAAGTGATATTTGGGTTGCTGGATATGATGTTTTAGTAGCCAAAGAATTAGTTAATTATTTAAATGAAAAGTGTGATAAAAATATTACATTAGTAATTAAAAAAATAGATTTTAATAGTTTAATTCCTACTTGTCAAAAAGGAGATATTGATTTAATTATTGCAGGAATGAGCAAAACAGAAGAAAGAAAAGCCCAAATTGATTTTACTGACAATTCTTATTATGATGAAGATCAATCTTATGTTATTATTATAAATAAAAATAATCCTTATTTTGATAAGGGTAATTTTAAAAACAAAATTAATAATCCAAATATCGGTCAAATTCAATTACCTGGAAAAATGTTATATCAACGAGGAACTTTTTACGAACAAATAGCAAAAACATTAAAAGGAAGTGAAGCAGAAGGAATTGATAATTTTGATTTCCAAGCTCAAAAAGTTCAAACAGACTCTAATTATTTTTATTTAGCTGATGCCACTGTTGCCCAAAAACATTTCCAATCTCATAATAATTTAGAGCTAATAGAAATTGAAAAAGCAACAATTTTAGATAATAAAATAAAACAAGCCGCTGGAATACTGGCTATTGGATTTAAAAAACAAGAAGAAATTATTAAAAAAAAAGGCATTACCAAAAAAGACATTGATGATTTTTTAACAAAAGAACCTGCCCCAAAAAATAAATACGCACTAACCCCCAAAAAAAGAAAAGAATTCATGGATAAACAAACCTTAGAAAAAGATGCATTAAATATATGGTCTATTTTTACAAATAATTTTTCTCTTTATAAAAGAGGGATTTTAACAACTCTTAAATTTGGGATTTATGAAACTTTTGGAGGATTTGTCTTATCTTTATTGTTAGTTCTTTTCCAAGTGTTAAATATTACCAAAAAGAAAAGTCATTTTTTAATTTATTATTTGCATCAAATAGGATGTAGGATTATTAATTTTTATATATGGATTATTAAAAGTACTCCTATGTTAGTGCAAGCTTTTGTGAGTTATTTTTTCTTAAAAGAGTTTGCTTTTTTCCAAAATGCTACTTGGTATACTCCCCTTTTTGCTGCTTATATGGTAATTATTTTAAATACTATGGGCTATATTTCAGAAATTATTACTAAAAATATTTCCTTTTTGGATAAAGGACAAATTGAGGCTTCCTTGTCTTTGGGAATGACACATACTCAAACAATGCGTTATATTGTTTTACCCCAAGCTATTAAAAGATCACAAACTCCTATTTTAAATGAGTTTATTATTAATTTAAAAGATTGTGTTGTTTTTAGTATGTTAGGAGGAATTATTGATATTGCTGGTGCTTCTAATGCTTTGTATAGTAGTGTTGCAAGCGCTAAACCTTATTATATTTCTTCTATTATTTATTTGATTATTGTAGGAACTGTTATTTTCTTTTTGCAAAAAATGGAAAAAGTAATATAAGTTTAAATTATATAATATATTTAATTATAATTTAATTTGTTATTATTAAAAAAGGCTAACTTTAAAAAAGTTAGCCTTCATTATTGATTTTGATGATAAAATTTTATTTAAGATTTAATAAATATTTATTTAAATTGTTTTTGATATAATTTCATAAATTTTTTAATAATTATTTTATTTAATCAATATCTAATTATAACAACTCAAACAACAGATATTATTATTAAATATAAATGGTAAAAAACCGATATACTTAAAAACTATTTTATATTTTTAGGTGATAAATGTAAAAAGCTAAAGCAAAATGATATAAAATATAGCATTAATTATCGTTCCCCCCATTATTTCCAATCGATCAAAACTGAATAATAAAGTTTTTTTAAATATTTTACCTTTATACTATATATTTAAGTAAAAAAAGTTAAAATTCCGTTAAGAAAATGAAATTATAATTATTTTTTAAGAAATTATGTTATTTTGGTTAAAAAATGTGTAAAAAAGAAAATCTTTTTCAAGGTTAAACATAAAAATAAATTAAAAAAATAATTTATATAAGACTTTGTGCATTTTGAGAGGGGGATAAATAATTTAATTTAGCTAAAACACATTGATTGTTCCGCAATTGAGGGAAATAATTAATTATTTTTTTAACTTTTTCGAGTGATTTTTGAAATAATTACTGATAATAATTTTTTCTAAAACGTTGATTTTTGTTAAGTTATGTGAAGTAGTTGTGTTATTGGTTGTGATATTAAAATCTTTAAATAATTCAATTATTTCAGGTGAATTGTAATTAGTATATAACCCATTGAAATGGCGATGATTTGCTTATTTTAATGCATCTTTAAGTCTTTTGTGGTTGTAAGGATAAATAGGCGTTGATAAAAATCTTTATCTTTGATATCTTGCCGCAAATATGGTGAATCAACAAATATAAAATTATTAATTTTTTGATTGATTACACTTTCAAAATCTATATTTAAAAGTTTTGAATTGGTGAAATTATTTTTAATTTTTTGTAATTTTTTTAAATCAATAATTGTGTTTTTGGTTTGCATTTTGTAACCAAAAATCATAGATATTTTTAAATTTTTTTGATATCTACAAATGCCACGAAAATCATATTTCAATAATACAAAAAAAATGAACTTTTAACAACACAATGATTTATTGTGTTAAAAATATTTAATAAAAGTTTATAATTTTATTTTTGTAATTGTTTATTGTTGTTTTTATTTATTTGTTTTTTAAAATTAATAACATTATTAAAAAATAAAACTGGTTCGTTTAATTGGTTTTGCCCAAGTTTAATTAAATTAATGTCATTGTCGTTTAAAATAGCTTTTTTTAGTTTTTAAAGTTAATTTACTTCATCCTTAATTAATTTTGTTAAATGTGATGTTGAATTTGGGTATAAAAAAATCCCTTTTGGTAACTTAATTGCGTAAATATTTTAGGTTTATTATCTAAAAAGGATGGCTTTTGAGATAATTACTTTGGTTGTGGTTTGTGTTTGGCCTTCATTGGTGGTATATTTTAGAATTGATAATATGACTTATAAATATACTTTTGAACATTTATTTAAATATGTACTCATATTTTAATATTGATTACGAAACACTACACAAGAGATGTGTTGAACTTTATCCTTTTTGTTAATTGCTAAATTGAAATCTATTTTAGGTATTTGTTTGTTGTTGCTATGGATATATTGTTTTTATAGTTTATGAGCGATATTACCAATTAATTGAACTTTGTTTCATATTTTTTATTCTACTTATTTTTTTTAATTATCTTATTGTTTGGATTTGGTTTTTGAACGGCGTTTTTTTAAGTTTTTTATTTGTTTTAAAGTTAATTTTAGTTATTGGGTGATTGCATGATGGGTTAGGGGTGGTCGATGAGTTTCTTTATTATTTTATATTGAAATGACAAAATTTAAATAAATAATATTGAATTCATTTTTACTTAGTTTATTTTTTTTATTAATAATTCATTTTTTACTTGTTTTTAGCCATCATTGATGCGTATTAAGGATTTTTATTCCCAATTGGGTTGTATTTATTGTTCTTCTTTAAAACTGATATTGTTTGGTTTGGTTGTTTTGGGAGGGGTTGAAGGTTAATGGTTTTTTTCTTTGTGTTTTGATCCTTTACAAGTGCTTTTAATTCCTGTTAATTCTTCTTTATATTTAGAATATACTCAAAAAAATAAAAGATCTTTTATTATCTGAAGGTTTGAGAGTAGAAATTAATTAAAAAGAAACAACTTTAGGAGATAAAATGGGAGAAGCGCAAAAAAATAAAAATTCCTTATTAAGTAGTTATTGGTGTGATAACGAAATGAAAAAATGTTGTTATTTTTATAACATATGGCAAAACAAATTAAACTAAAATGAAAGTTAAAGATTTTATTTTGTTTTAAAAAACAAATTATTAAAAAAAATATAATTTTGTTAATTTTTTTGTTTAAGATAAATGCTATAATAACTATGAATTGTAATTTTTAAAATCATATCAATTTTTTTTAAATTATTTATGGTTTAAGAAAAAATAAGGAATGTATATTTAAATTAATAATGAAACAAATAATAAAGAAAAATATTATCATTTTTATTTTATTTACTTTTTTCATTTTTGGCTTTTTTTTCATATTTTTCATATTTTTTAAAAATTCAAAAAATGAAAAACCTTTTACTTGTTTTAAAAATCCAAATAACTCTCTGCAGTTAACGCGTAAATTAGCATATTTAGGTTTAAATCAATTTGTAAATGGATTAGAAAATGATCAATTTAAAGAACAATATTTACTTATTTTCAATGGCGATTCATCTTTTTTTGAAAATGATGTTTTAAGTTGTTCTTTAAAAACTGCAAGTACTCCTTTAATTCAAGGGACTCTTGATTTTTTAGGCCAACAATTAAAACGTAAATTTAATTTAATAATTAATGATAAACATTTGTTATCTTCTTGTCTTTTTGATAATAATCCTATTGATTTAAAAATGAAAAATAACAATTATCATTTTTTTATTCAAAAACCTGAAGACACCAAAGGAGATGGTTATTGTTTTTTCCATGCTCTTATTTTTTTATTAAAAGAAAAAAATTTATTTTCAGAAAACATTATAAACGATTTTTTTGATAATATTGATTTAAGCAAAAATAGTTACAATATTCTTGATAAAATAAAAAAACTCAAAGAAAAATCTTAATAGCCACTCAAAAAAAGCTAAACAGGCAACTGTTTAGCTTTTTTTTGAAAAGAGGTTCATGATTTTAGTTTTTTTAAAATCAATAAAATATTATTAAATTTATTAGTTTTAAAAGGTTATCTTTTACTATTTAATTTTTTAATTTTAAATTGTTTTTATCTTTTCTAAAAATGTTTTTAGAGAGGAATTAAATGTTAAGAGAAAAATTATTCAAGAGATTTTTGTAGGCGATTATTAAGTTTTTTTCAAAATATTGTTTCTTTTAAAAAAAATCTTTTTCTTATTACTTATATTATCACATTAATAATTTTAATAATTTGAAGTTTTTTTAAAGTTTTTTAAGTTTTTTTACTTTATAAATAATTTTGTTTATTTTTTTTCCAACAACAAAAGCCGTCTAATAATTAGACAGAAAATTTAATTAAAAATATTTAATTTAATCAAATCAAATTAAGAAAAAGATTGCAAACTTTGAATATAATTATTTTCAAGATATCTATACCAATATTGACATTCAACTTTATTTAATGTTTTAATATCTTGTTTTGCATAATCTTTTTTAAGTTTTAATTTAAGTTTTTGTAATTTAAAATATTTTTTAAAATTCTTATTAAGAAAATAATTTTTTGGTTGAATACTAGATAAATTTAAACTAAAATAATTAGCATTTTGAAATTGATTTGGAACCATATAAGATTTAAACAACAAAGTTAAATTGTGTGGAATTTTAATATTTCTTCCATTAATTGTTTGTTGAATATTCCATTCAAATATATTAGAAAAATTAAAATTAACTATTGGAAATGAACTTAATTCTATTTCTTTAATTATATCATAAGGAAATAATGCAAAAAAAAGATTCTTGAGGACA
>CAMOAP010000058.1 GCA_946577115.1 uncultured Acholeplasmataceae bacterium
ATTTATTTTATTTTTTATTTTATAATTAAAAACCAATTTAAAAAAGGAGTATTAATTATGCCATATATTGAAAGCATTTTGGCTCGCGAAGTATTAGATTCCAGAGGAAACCCCACAGTAGAAGTAGAAGTTTATACAGAATCAGGAGCTTTTGGAAAAGCTATTGTTCCTTCAGGAGCTTCTACCGGACAACACGAAGCAGTTGAACTAAGAGACGGTGATACCAAAAGATTTTTAGGTAAAGGTGTTTTAAAAGCTGTTAAAAATGTTACTGAAGTTATTCAACTAGAATTAGAAGGTTATTCTGTCTTAGAACAAACTTTAATTGATAAATTATTAATTAAAGTTGACGGAACTCCTAATAAATCTAATTTAGGAGCTAACGCTATTTTAGGTGTTTCTTTGGCTTGCGCTAAAGCTGCAGCTAACTACTTAAATCTTGAGTTTTATCAATATTTAGGAGGTGTTTTACCTAAACAAATGCCAGTTCCTATGATGAATGTTATCAACGGTGGGGCTCATGCTTCTAACAATGTTGATTTTCAAGAGTTTATGATTTTACCAACTGGAGCACCATCTTTTAAAGAAGCTTTACGTTACGGGGCTGAAGTTTTTCACCATTTAGGAAAAATCTTAAAACAAAAAGGACTTCCAACTACAGTAGGAGACGAAGGTGGATATGCACCTGACCTGAATTCTAACGAAGAAGCTTTACAAATCATTTTGGAAGCTATCAAAAGTGCAGGATATGAGCCAGGAAAAGATATTTTTTTAGGAATGGATGTTGCAGCTTCCGAGTTTTATGACAAAAAACTTCACAAATACATTCTTGAATCTGAAAATAAAAAAGCTTTGAGTAGTCAAGAATTAGTGGATTATTACGAAACTTTAGTTGCTAAATATCCAATTATTTCAATCGAAGACGGACTTGATGAAAATGATTGGGATGGATGGAAAAACTTAACCGAAAAATTGGGTAAACAAATCCAATTAGTAGGAGATGACCTATTTGTTACTAACACCCAAAAATTAGCTCAAGGAATTGAAAATAAAATCGGAAACTCTATTTTAATTAAATTAAATCAAATAGGAACTCTAACAGAAACCCTAGAAACAATTGAAATGGCAAAAAAAGCTTCTTACACCGTTGTTATTTCTCACCGTAGTGGCGAAACTGAAGACACAACTATTGCTGATTTAGCTGTTGCTACTAATGCGGGTCAAATTAAAACTGGTTCTTGTTCGCGTACTGATCGTATAGCAAAATACAATCAATTATTAAGAATTGAAGGACAATTAGTAGAAGCTTCTTTTTTAGGATTGAAAACTTTTTATAATTTGAAAAAATAAATCCCCATTAACCGCAAAACAAAAGTGATTTAATAATACAAAAAAAATAACATTATTATTGACAAGACCATCGTTTAAGATGGTCTTTTGATGTAAGGAATTGGGGATATGACTAAAAAATTTGTAGGATTAATTATTTTAGATGGCTTAGGCTTAACGAACCAAAAAGAAAATAACGCTTTTCATTTGGCAAAAACTCCCTATCTAGATTATCTTTTAAAAAACTTTCCTAATACAATTCTTAAAGCCTCAGGTGAAGAAGTGGGTCTTCCTTGTGGTCAAATGGGAAATAGTGAAGTAGGACACCTTAATTTAGGAGCAGGAAGAGTTGTTTATCAATCACTTACTCAAATTAATAAAGCTATTCGTGATAAATCTTTTTTTACTAACAAACAATTTCTCCAAGCTATAGAACATGTTAAAAAAAATAACAGTAAAATGCATCTTTTAGGGCTTATCTCTGATGGAGGAATTCATTCTCATTTAGATCATTTTAAAGCTTTATTTAATTTATTAAAAGACAACAACTTAGTAAACAACACCTTTTTACATGCTTTTACTGATGGAAGAGATACAAGTCCTCATTCGGGTATTAATTACATTAAAAACCTTCTGGATTACGGTTTTAATATTGCTTCTGTTGCTGGTAGATATTATGCTCTTGACCGCGATAATAATTGGGACCGTATAAATTTAGTCTATAATATGCTGACATCCAAACAAGCCCCTGTTATTACATTGCCATTAGAAAACACTATGCAAAATTTTTATAATAAAGGCATTACAGATGAATTTATCACTCCTTTCATTATCGATCCAAATGGTTTAATTGATGATAATGATGCAGTTATTTTTGTTAATTTTCGTCCTGACCGCGCTATTCGTCTTGCAACTGCTCTATCTAATCCTTGTGCCACTAATGCTTTTTGTTCTGAGGGCAAAACCAATTTTTGCGGTAATAAATTAGTGAATAATCTTTTTTTAGTAACAATGACTCAATACAGCTATCAAGTTCGGAGTGTAGTTGCTTTTGAAAAAATAACTTTAAAAAATATTTATGGTGAAGTAATTGCTAATTTAGGAATGCACCAACTAAGAATTGCAGAAACTGAGAAATATCCTCATGTAACTTTTTTCTTTGATGGCGGCAAGGAATTGAAATTAAAAAATGCAGATAGAATCTTAATTCCTTCTCCCAAAGTAAAAACTTATGATCTTAAACCCGAAATGAGTGCTTTAGAAATTACCAACGCTGCTAAAACTGCTATTTTATCTGGTAAATACGATACTTTAATTCTTAATTTTGCAAATCCTGATATGGTAGGACATACTGGTTTTTTAGATGCTACCATTAAAGCGGTTCAAACAGTAGACAGTTGTCTTAAAGAAGTTTTAGACGCTATTTTTGTAGTTAAAGGTAAAGCCTGCATTGTATCAGATCATGGCAATGCTGAACAAATGACAGATAAACAAGGGAATCCATACACAGCTCATACTACTAATTTAGTTCCTTTCATCGTTACAGATAAAAATGTTGTCTTAAAACCGGGGTCTTTATGTGATGTTGCGCCAACAATGCTAGATTTATTAGAAATTCAAAAACCTCAAGAAATGACAGGGAATAGTTTAATTAAAAAACTAGTTTAATCTTTAACTTGATTATTTAAGTAATTTTGATTACTTATTTAGCTAATAATTTTGAAAATAAAAAAATCACAAAAAATAATTTATCCATTATTTATAACATTATTATTTATATTACATCATATTTATGAATTTATTAGTTATTTTATTTTTTTGTGTAGAATCGGAGTAATTTATAATGAAAAAAGATAAACAAATAAAGATTTTTGGGTTTCACCCTTTAATGTTTCTTTTTTTTGTAGTTGTTTATGCTTTGCATCTTTTTGCAGTTAAAGAATGGGGAATAACAAAATTATATCACCCTCTTTTAACTCCTTTATTTATTATTTTTGTCTTAGGATATGGTCTTAACTTTATTGGTGGTAGTGTTCCTTATTTAAATAAAATAGGATTAGGATTTTTGCTTTGTATTTTTGTTCCTTCTTATTTAGTTTATAGAGGATGGATACCGAAAGATTTAGCAGATAATTGTAATGACAATTTTTTCAGTACCAAAACACCAAATAATCATTTAGGATCTGATTTTGCTAACTTTTTTATAACTTGTGTTATTGCTGGAAGTATTTTAAGTGTAGATAGAAATTTATTAAAAAGATCACTTTCTAAATTTCTTCCTTTAACATTAATCGTGTGTTTAGTAGCTATTTTCAGTGTTGGTGTTGTGGGGTATTTATTTAATTATCAAAAACCAGAAGGATTTAGCACTCAAGGTTCCTTTTTAGACTCTATTTTTTATGTAGCTGTTCCATTAACAAATGGAGGAACCAATTTAGGTATTAATGGTTTTGCAAATGGTATTTATAAAGAAGCTTTTCCTCAATTAGATCAAAAAACTATTAGAACAGCAATTATAGTGCCTTTAATTATGGCTAGATGTTTAAGCATTTTATTTGCTGGCTTAATGTATGTTATTTTGGATCAAACTAAATTTAGTGGTAAGGGAAAATTAGAATATAAAAATAATAAACTTAAACCGAAACAAACAGATGAAAAAACTCCTTTAGAATATAAAAATATCGGCATGGGTTTAACAATGATTTTTGTATTATTTAGTTTAAGTGGTCTTTTAAATAAATTATTATGGGGTTATTTAGAACCATTAGTTTATTTTATTCTTTTCTTAATTTTGATTAGAATTTTTAATCTATTATCAAAAGAAAATCAAAGTCATATTGCTCAAGCAGGACAAGTAATATCTAAAAATTTTACTACTCCTATTTTAGCAGGTTTGGGAATGACAGTTAAATGGCAACAATTAATGGGAGGCATAAAACAACTACCTATTTTAACTATGGTATTAACTGCTTTATTGGTAGTTGTTTTAGCATCTTTTATTCTTGCTAAAACTTTTGGTTTTTACCCTTTTGAAACATCTCTTACAGCGGGTTTAGGTGCTTTAAGTGTAGGAGGAACTGGACATTTAGGAATAATGTCAATAAGTAAAAGAGACAATTTATTACCTTTCATTATGATTGCTACTAGAATTATTGGACCTATTATCTATACTTTGGCTTATTTTTTATTTAAATTTTTTTATATGTCATAATGTTGTAATTTAACTAATTTCGACAATTATTTTTATATTTTAAAAAACCAAAAAGGATGTAGTTATTTATGAACAAAACTAAAATAATTTGTACCTTAGGACCTGCTTCTTATGATAAAGACATTTTAAAAGCTTTAATTCAAGCAGGTTTGAATGTAGCAAGATTTAATTTTTCTCACGCTCAATACGAACAAACTAAACTTTTAATGAAAACCATTAAAACTATTAGCGATAAATTAGACAAACATACAGGAATTATGTTAGATACTAGAGGACCTGAAATTAGAACTCACAAATTTGATGGTGTAGTAACAATTCAAAAAGATTCTGAAGTAAGAATATCTATGACAGAAGTTTTAGGCAATTCTAAACTTTTTTCAGTTAGTTATAATAATTTATACAATGAATTAAAAGTTGGTGATATGGTGAATATTGATGATGGATACTTAACTTTGGAAGTTGTAGGTAAAGACGAAGTCAAACAAGAATTAGTTACTAAAGCTAAAAATACTCACTCAATCAAATCTCGTAGAGGTGTAAATGTTCCTAAAGTGAATTTAGAAATGGACTTTATTTCTCCTCAAGATTATCAAGATATTGTTTTTGCTGCTCAACAAGATTTTGATTATATTGCTGCTTCATTTGTTAGAAAAGCTCAAGATGTCAAAGATATAAGAAAAATTTTACAAGAACAAGGAAATTCCAACATCCAAATTATTTCTAAAATAGAAAATCAAGAAGGTGTTGATAATTTAGAAGAAATAATTCAAGAATCAGACGGCATTATGGTTGCAAGAGGTGATTTAGGAATAGAAGTTGATGGTGAATTAGTACCAATTTACCAAACACGTATGATTACTAAATGTTTAGAATACGGCAAACCAGTTGTAGTAGCTACTCAAATGTTAGAATCTATGCAAAGAAATCCACGCCCAACCAAAGCTGAAACTTCTGATGTTTTTAATGCAGTTAAAGAAGGCACAACCTTTACTATGTTATCGGGCGAAAGTGCTTCAGGTGAATATCCTGTAGAATCTGTAACTTATATGAAAAAAATTAACTATCAAGCTGAAAAAGTAGTTGATTATCAAGCCTTATCACAAGTATATCAACCCAAAAACTACAAAGAAAATCTTTTATTAAGCGCTGTTGAATTGTCTTTACGCACTGATGTTAAAGTAATTATTGTCTATGGTTTAGAAGATGCTTATAATGTTTCTAAATTTCATCCATCCGTTCCTGTTTTGGCTTTAGTTAAAACTGAACAAGAAGCTCGTCGTTTAGTACTAAATTTTGCGGTTTGTTCTTTTGTTTCTGAAACTAAATTACAAACTAAATTGGAAGAACTTTCCCAAAAGCAAAGTAGTAATTGTCTTGTTGTTAAAGATGGAATGCTTTATTTTAAAGGAACGCAAAATTAAAAAACCAAATAAATAAAAAAACATTCAAATTATAATTTAGGTAGTTATCACATTATATTTTATATTAAAAAAAACAGTAGATTGAATTTAAAATCTACTGTTTTTTTGAAATTTTGTAATAAAGTGTTTTTGATGTCCCTGTGTGTTTAGAATATACATTAATTTTTCTAAGACTTTTGATATGAGTATTTGACAATAAACCTTCTATTTTGTAATTATAAAAAGGAAATTTTAACTCTAAATCTAGTCCATCAAGTGAATAAGGTACTTCAATTCGATATTTAACAGGAAAAATAGCAATAATTTCTTTAGTGTTAATATTTTTTAAAGCAATGTGTTGGACATCCAAATACGAAGGCCCACCTAAAAAAGAGCCTTTTTCATAAATAAGGTCAGTACAAAAGTTGTTTTGAATAAAGTTTTTGTCATTAAAAGGGGTTTCATCTTGCCAAAGAATATACATATTTTGAGCACCATTACCTAAAGTTTTTAATGCCTCCAAAGAATAACAATTATTAGCCTTATCTCTTGTGCCTCCATCAAAATAAACTAATAAAAGGTTTTGGGGTGGTGGTTCTTTGATACGAGAATCAAAAAAAACTGTGGATTGGATAATTTGAGAATTATACAAGCCATAAGAAAAGTTAATTTGATAATTTTGATTAGAAAAGTTTTTTCGTAACCATTCTAACGCTATATCTTTATCGCTTGTTTTTCCTAAATATACATTATAAATGTTCATTCCTTGGATTTGAGATTCTAATTGAGGTTTAATTTGATCATTAAATTGTTCATCTAGTTCCTTGGTTTTGTATTTTTCATTTTCCAACATTAAGATTTGTTTTTTTAAATCGATAATTTTTTGGTCTTGAGGTGATTCTTTTATTTCTTCAATTTCTTTTATTTGTGGATACAATGTTTTTGGGTCTTTTTGATTGGGATTATCTAAATTATCTTCTTTGACTTCTGGAACTTGTTCTTCGATTTTTTCATTTTTGTTTTTTGGTAAATCTTGTAAATCATTATAATTAAAATTTTTAGATAATAAAGAAGTATTTTGATTAGAATTTTGTGAATCTTCTAAAGCAAAAAAGTTATTTTTCCATCCCAACCAACCAAACATTATTAAAAGCATAGAAAAGATTATTATTACAATAATTATGTTTTTTTTAAAAGATGGTATTTTCACTTATCTTTTTTTCCAACATTTCTATTTTTTTTATAAATTTATAAATATAAAATAAAAAAGAGGCTATAAACCTCTTTGATATTTTTTAATTATGATTAAATATTTCTTTTTTTAAAAATAACAAAAAGGAAACTTAAAAAAATGATGGAAATGAATATAATGCAAGAAATAACAATATAAAATCCATAATTTATATTTTCGTTATTATCTGTTTGTTCGCTTGTTATTTTAGGAGATAATATTGTTTGTGAGTTGTTTTGCAACTCTTCTTTATTTGATATAGAATTTGTGAATGTTTCATCAGATAAAGTAATATCTTCTGTTAATAAAAGTGTTACTGCTTCGTGCACTTTTTGCATAACTAATTCTTTGGTTGCAACTGGGTTTCCTATTTCTTCTGCAATTACACTTTCAATTGTTTCATCTAATTGACTTTGTGTTATGGATGATTCAGATGGAATATTATATTTTTTTTTAATTTCTTCAATTAACTCTTCTTTATTGATTTTTTTAATTTTATAAGTTAATTTGGCTTTTCCTTTATATTTAGGAGAGTTATCCAATGCTTCAATGGTTATAGAACCTTTTGAGCGATCTTTTTTAGGAAAATTAATATCTTCTTTTGTAATTATTAAACCATTATTTTGATCTTTGATGGCATTTAATAAATCCTCATTAGAAATTAATGACTCACTGTGAATTTTACTTAATTCTACTTCACCTAAAGCTTTATTTTGAATTAAATCATGTAGGTCTTCTTTGACATTAAAAATAAATTCTGTTTGGCCTTTAATTTTTTTAGAATTTTCTTTTGCTTTGACAGTTGCTTTGTTAGCGGTTATCGTAACAACTTCTAAATCTTCTCCAATAGAAATACCGTTAATACTTTTGTAATTTTTTAAAATTTTTTCAATTATTTTTCTTTCATTTGGTATATTTTCAAAAGATCCTATATTTTTGTCAATAGTTGTGATATCTATTGGTTCTGAATTGGCTTTTAAAGTGCAATTAAAACTTATTATAAATGAGATCAAAATTAATAATGCACTTAAATAATAAATAAACCCTTTTTTTAAACAAGGTTGTTGTTGGTAAATATTTTTCAATGTGATTTTAATTTTTTCTTTCTAATATCTTAATCTTTGCAAAAAAGTTTAAGATGGAATAAAGAATTTTAAACGAATTTATTACTAGCGGTTTTTAAAAATTTCTCGAATTCCTTTAAAATCCACTAATATTATAACTCAATCAAAACAAAAAAGAAACACTTTTTTATTTTTTATAAAAAAAAATATTTTTCTTTTTTTTTAATACTAAAATAATGTTAAA
>CAMOAP010000059.1 GCA_946577115.1 uncultured Acholeplasmataceae bacterium
TAAAAATATTATAAAAAAGCTAAAGATTCCAATCAACAACTTTAATTCCACAAGTTTGCAAATAAGTATTAGCACGAGAAAAGGGTTTAGATCCCAAAAAACCTCTATGAGCAGAAAAAGGGGAAGGATGGGGGCTTTTAATTATATAATTTTGAGATGGACAAATGTATTTTTCGTAGTTTTGAGCAAATTTACCCCATAAAATATAGACTATGTTTGGTTTAGCTTGCAAAGCTTCAAAAATAGTTTTGGTAAATTCTTGCCAACCAATTTGGTGGTGACTTAAAGGTTTATCTTTTTCAACAGTCAAAATAGCATTAATCATCAAAACACCTTCTAGTGCCCATTTAGTTAAATTATTGGTGCAAGCAGTAATTTGTAAATCATTTTTTAATTCTTTAAAAATATTCGATAAACTAGGTGGTTTTTGGGGGTTTTTTACACTGAAAGACAAACCATGAGCTTGATTTTTGCCATGATAAGGATCTTGCCCTAAAATAACTAATTTCACTTTTGCAAAAGGAGTTAAATTAAAAGCTGCAAAAATATCTTCTTGGTTTGGATAAATAATTTTGTGATTGTCTTTTTCTTCTTGTAAAAAAGTAAATATTTTTTTAAAATAAGGTTTAGTTTTTTGATTATTAATGATTTGCCACATTAATTGTTTACCTTTTGGTTTGTTATTGTCAAAATTATTGTTATATTATTTTATAATTTGGTTTTATTTGATTGTATTTTTGTAATTATTTAGTTGCTTTTAGTTCTTTAATTAAGGCATATAAGAGATATACCATAATCATTAAATAAACGATTATTAAAAACAAATATAAGGGTTGTTCAAATAAAAAAACAAAGAAAGAATGAATATAAGCAAATAAATTTCTGATGGATGAAAAAATATAACGGTCTTTAAAAACATATTTTCCTACAATTTTGTCATAAGGAATTGCTTTTTCGTATGAAAGTTGGGGTTCATTTGCATCACCCCAAGTGCCAATTAATTTTTTATTTGGATCATTATAAACAACTCTATGAATAATAAAACGTGTTTTTTGGGCGTCTTGTCTTTCTTGTTCAGAAACATTAGGATTATTATAATGAGGATGCTCAAAAATTACAACATCGCCGTCTTTTGGATTATTTATGCTTACTTTATAAGGTTTGGTTTGAGGATTTTTGGTAATTTGTTTACCACCAACAGGCATAAGTTTAGAAGCATCCCAAACACCTATAATAAAAACTTCATCTCCAGGACCATGTATAAAAGGTTCCATACTACCAGAAGCCACAGGAAAACGCGCAATACCCAGATATTTGGCTGAATATGAAGGGAAAAAAACATTAGCCAAAGAAGCAATAAAGAGATAGATTAGAAAAAAATCTAAAATAATAATCATAATTTTTTTTAAAATTAAAAAGAAAGATTTGTTTTTTTGATTTTGTGGCGAAGTTATTATTTTATTTTTTAACATAAATAATTACCATAATAATCCATTATTTTCCTTTTTTTTATTTATTAACTATTAATTATTCTCAATTATACAAATTAATTATAGCACAGAATAAATTTTTTGATGAATCAATTATAAGTGCTAAAAAATATTATTATGAAATGAATTTTATAATAATATTGAAAATACTATATATAATCCCAACAAAAACGAACCGAATCATAATGTGGATATTATTCAAGAAAAAATCTATAAAATGGATGGCAACATTAACCATATTTTAGATTGCAATCAATAGAAAAACAAATCAAAAAATTAAAATAACAACATTTAATGAAGGGGAGGAGTGTGTTTGGGGTATATTATAGAATATGATTTGCAAACTGCAAATAAAATTAAAAACCCATGTCTTTGGAAATGGTGGAAATATCTTAAATATTAAAGAATAAGATCCACATACACAAAAATTTAATTAAAGAAATAAAAGTTGCGAAGAAGGAACATCAAATATTTTATATATCGTATAAATACTATGCTAAAGGTTGAAATATTTTAAAAGAAACTCATCATAATAGTTAAAATTATAAAGTAGAATATATTTCGTAAATCGAACATACAAATTATTTTCCTAATAGAAATATTGGTTATATAAATAAATACGATCCCAAAACAGAAATAAGAATTTGGCGCGCAAAATAAAAATATCAGATCCAAAATAATTTTAAAGATATTTATAATTATGATCCTAATAGTGTTAATGTCATAGAAAATAATTGCAATTAGAATTGTTGGGCAAAAACGTTTCAAGACAAAAATCAGGTAAGATTTTTGTAGGAAAAATCAAGACTAATTTAAAAAAGGTAGTTTTTTTGAAATAATAAAAAGAAAAAGCATACCAAAAGAGATTTTCACATACTTTCATCCTAATATTTTATTAAATTTTTAATTGTTGTTGTTTTTTATGTCCTAAAGCTTTATTGATGTGCAAAAAGTCTTCTGGATGAACGTACAAAACTCTATCATCAGAACTATAATAAGTTTTTTTAGTGTAATCTTGTAGAATTTCGAACTGCATTTCTTCGATGTTATTTAATTTTTCTAAAACTTGTTTCAAAGTTTCTGGAATTTCACTCCAAAAATTCTTTTGTGAATTAAAAGTTTGGGCATTATTAGGAATAGTATCAGCTTTGTATTTATGTTGTTTTTCTTCTAATTCTTTAATTTTTTGTTTCATTTCTAATTCAAAGATCTTTTGATTAAAATAAGTTTCAAGCATTTTGTGCTTTAATTCTAAAAGATCAGTTTGTGAACGGTTATTATTTTTTTTGTCCATAATCTCTATTAATTTTAAATTAATTAAACAATTAGAATCAAATTCTTTATTATTAATCAAAACATTGGGCATTTGAAGTTGTTCATTTTTATTATCTTTTTTTTTACTCTCTTTAGACGTTTTGGAAGGACTAAAGAAAGCTGCAATACGAAAATTGACAACATAAATTAAAATTAGTGTTTTAATGACTAATTTTACTAAAAGAAATATCAATACAGGGAACAAAACAACACCAACAAACCAAATCCAATGGTTATTGGAAAACCAAGTTACCAATTCTTCAAATCTCAAAAAACGAACCTCCTAATAAAAGCGTTTATAAAACTTTTATACTTTATTTAGTTTATCATAAAACTCTATATCTACATCTTTATTTAATCAAAAAAAGAAACAATTGTCAATTGATTTTGGTGGTTTGTTAAGATAAAGTTATTTTATTGGAATAGTTTAGAAAAAATAAATAAGGTTTTTTGAGATTTTAAGGGCAAAATGATTAAAAAATTAGTTTTAAAATATTTTAATAAAATAAAAA
>CAMOAP010000060.1 GCA_946577115.1 uncultured Acholeplasmataceae bacterium
AAATTGAAATTGAAAAAAAGAAATATGAAAGTTATTGTAAGCAATATAAAAAATTGTTAGAAAGTAAAAACAATTATAATCCGCTAAATTCAAACAAAAAATTAAAAAATTAAAAAAAATTACAAACAAAATCCCCAAAAACTAACCCACTAATATTTTCCAAATCCAAACCACTCATTAAAGGAACTAACTAATGTCAAAAGACGATTCTATTAAAAAAACTGTTACTATAGGACTGAGCGCTGCTATTTTTTTTGTTTTAAGTTGTTTTGCCTCTATTCCTATAGGTTTTAATATAAGTATTGAGATTTCATCCGCTTTTTTAGCTTTTATTGCTGTTGCTTTTGGCCCTGTGGTTGGGTTTTATGTAGGACTTATAGGACACACCATTAAAGATTTTATTTTGTTTGGAAATGTTTTTTGGAATTGGGCTTTATGTTCTGCTCTTATTGGATTTATTTACGGGTTACCACATAAAATAATTGATCTTAAATATCAAGTGTTTACCAAGAAAAAAATTGTTTATTTTTGGCTTTATCAGGTTGCTTGTAATTTTATTATTTGGGGGTTTTTTGCTCCTCAAAGTGATTTATTGATTTACAGACAACCAACTAAATTAGTTTATTTACAAAGTTTTTTGATAGTAATTTCTAATATTTTAGCTTATAGTGTAGTAGGAATAAAATTAATGTCTATGTATTCTTGTCATTACACTAAACAAGATACTTTAATTAAAATTAATAATTTTTAAATATTTTTTAAACATCATTAATCATGTTCTTTTTTCTTCTAAAACCACAACAAACCACTAATCTATTTATTAGTTTTTTTCATTTTATAACTTTAAAGAGGAACTTTATGCCAAAACCATTAATCATTTTTAAAGATTTTAGTTTTCAATATTATAGCCAACAAAATCCTACTCTAAATCAAATCAATTTAACTATTTATGAAGGACAAAAAGTTTTAATTGTGGGCAAAAACGGTAGCGGCAAATCTACTTTTTTAAAATGTATTAATGGTTTGATTCCTCATAGTTATCCAGGAAAAATTACAGGAACTGCTATTATTAAGGACAAGGTTTTGACAAAAACCAATATTTTTGATCTATCTTTGGATGTGGGTACCATTATGCAAGATACAGATAATCAATTTGTAGGTTTAACAGTAGCAGAAGATATGGCTTTTGCCTTAGAAAACGACGCTTTGCCTCAAAGTAAAATATATCAAAAAGTAAATATGTGGTCACAATATTTAGGTTTGCAATCCTTTTTAGATTACAAACCACAAGAACTTTCCGAAGGTCACAAGCAATTAGCATCGATGGCAGGAGTTTTAATTTATAATCCTTCTATTTTGTTGTTTGATGAATCTCTATTTAATCTTGATCCTGTTTCAAGAGCCAAAACGACTGCCTTAATAAAAACTATTCATAAAAAATACCATTCGACTATTTTAGTTATCGAACATTATTTAGAAGATATTTTAAATGATTCTTTTGATAGGATAATAGTATTTGAAGATGGAAAAATTATTTATGACAATGCTCCCCAAAAATTAATTTTAGAAAATATTTTAAGTCAACAAGGTATTCAAGAACCAACTTATATTAGTGCTTTGAAAAAGATTGGTGTTAATTTGGAACACCTTCCCCATTTATTAAATTTACCTTCTTTGCAATCCTCAGATTTTGCTAAATATTTTTTAAATCAATTAACCAATGTAAAAAAATGTTCCTTTTCTCAAAATGCCCCAAATCAATTATTGCCTTACTTTTCGAAACGACTTGAACCTTTTTGCCCAATTTTGCAATTACAAAAAATTTCGTATCGCTATGAATCCAAAAAACCTAATATTTTAAATGATATTTCTTTTGATTTATTTCCAGGAGAAATTATTAGTATTTTTGGCAAAAATGGTAGTGGTAAATCTACTTTAGCCAAAGTTATTTGTGGGTTTTGTACTCCTCAAACAGGAACTATTTTATTAAATAATCAAAATATTTCATGTTTATCTTTACAACAAAGATCCGCAAAAATTGGTTTTGTTATGCAAAATCCCCATCATATGATTTTCCAAAAAACCGTTTTTGAAGAAGTAGCATTGGGACTTTTAGGTAAAAAACTTTCATTAACTGAAATCAAAAATAAAGTGCATGCCATTTTGAAAACTTGTGATTTAGACTGTTTTGTTAACTGGCCTATTTCTGCTCTTAGTTTCGGACAAAAAAAAAGACTTACCATCGCTTCTATTTTAGTAATGAAACCCCAAATTCTTATTTTGGATGAACCTACTATAGGACAAGATTTAAAACATCACGTACAAATTATGACTTTTTTACAAAAGTTAAATAATAAAGGGATTACAATTGTAATTATTACTCATGATATGTCTTTAATTCTTAATTATACTCAAAGAACTTTGGTTTTGGAACAAGGAAAAATTATTGCAAATACCACTCCTTTAAAAATTTTTACAGATATGTCTTTAATGCAAAAAACTTCTCTCAATCCTATTAGTTTGATTGTTCTTATTAATAAATTGCCATTTACATCAGAACAAAAAAATATTTTGTTAACTCAAATGTTGGTTTTTTTAAAGGAGAATTATTGTTATGGCAAATAGTATGTTACAATATTTACCAGGTAATATTTTCATTTATAAAATCCAAGGAGCAACTAAGTTATTGTTTTTAATTTTTGTATCAATTGCTTGTATGATGGTCTATCATGTATGGTTTTTATTAGGGATTGCCTTTTTGTCTTTGTTTTTGTTTTGGTGTGCTCAAATTAAATGGCAGCAAGTGTCTTTTGTAGTTAAAGGAACTTTCTTTTTTTTGTTTTTAAACAATATTATTATTTTTTTTTGTTTTAGAAATTACGGTACTCAAATATATAACTCCAAAACCCCCATTCCTTTATTTTATAATCTTTTAACCCAAGAACAATTGTTTTATCAATTTAATGTTCTGTTAAAATATTGTTGCATTATTCCTTTATTTTTAATCTTTATTATAACTACTAATCCAAGTCAATTAGCCGCTAGTTTAAATAAATTAGGGGTTAGTTATAAAATGAGTTATGCTGTTGCTCTTACTATTCGTTATATTCCTGAAATTCAAAAAGATTTTAAAAATATTTCTCTCAATCAACAAGCACGAGGTTTTAAAGTTATTAAAAAAACTCATTTTTTAGCTCGTATTATTGCAGATATGAAAAGAATAAGCCTTATTGTTTCTCCTTTGATTTTCTTTAATTTAGATAAAATTGATGTAATTACTAATGCTATGCAATTGAGGCGTTTTGGTAAATATAAAACAAGAACTTGGTATTATGAAAAATCTTTTAGTATTCTTGATTTGTTTACTTTTTTATTAGGTTTGTCAATCTTTTTGATGGGTGTGTGGTTTTTGTGCTGTTATGATAGGTTTTTTTATCCTTTTGCCAAAAATCCTTTTGGTTAATAGTATTGCCAAAATTTCAACATTAAACAATTAAATATTTTTAAAAAATATTTTATAATGAGTTCAATGGTTGGGGGATGAAGTTAATTTAAAATAAAAACAAGATATCAAGATAAAAAGAGACTTAAAAAGTCTCTTTTTTGTTTATTTAGTTATAATTATAAAGTAAAAAAATATTATAATTTATATACAATACTGTATTTATTTTTAAAACTTTTAATATCTATTATTATAAAAACCATAATGCAAATGAAAGTCCATATTAAAAATATTGCTATTTTAGTATTCTTAATTGTTAGCATTTTATTGGGTAAAAATTTTTTTTTGGGAAAAGTAATAAAAGGAAATTTACTTTTGTGTAGGTCACAAATATCTTGTTGAGAGCAAATATTAATTAGATTTCCTTGAGAATCAAATGTAAACCAATTATTATAATAATTGGTTTCTTCTAAGTCAAAGTAATTTTCTAAAAAAGTACTATCTATTGTAATTGCTGCGTTTTTTTGGTTATCTAGTAATGCTAAATGGCTTTGAAAAATATGGGGTGATAATGCTTGATTAGAAATGTTATTATAATTGCTAATTAAATATATTTTTTCTCCTAACAAAAGTTGTTTATTAGGAGTAAAGGCACAAACAGGATAATTTGTTCTAGATTCAAAAGTTATGTAGCTAAAAGGACTGTTTTGGATGGCTATTGTTTTGTACTTTCCTTTTTCATTTTGTAAGCCAAAAGGTGTTTGGGTAGTTATTTTAACGTTTTCATTACAAATATTTTGGAAAGTATCTAAGAGATCAGAAGTATCTAAACTTGTTCCCTTTTTTTGTAAAATGACAGTATATATAAAAGTATTATCGAAATTATTTATAGCTTTTTTGTTAATAATAACTCCTAAGTTGATATTTTGGTAATTGTAATAATCTTGGCATAAAACTATAGTTTTTAACATATCTTCTTTAATTATTTGTTCTTTATTATCAAAAAGATTATAAAAAGTATTTGGCTTTATTGGGCTTTTGGAGTTAGTTTTTGCTAATTTGATATTGGTTTCTAAAATCTTTTTTTGTTTTTCTAAAATCTTTTTTTGTTTTTCTAAAATGCTGTTATAAGAAAAAGTTTGTTTAGTAAATGATAAAAACATTTTATCTATGATAATTTTAGGTATTTGAATTGTTTCTTCATAACTTTTTTTATTGTTATAATCAAACATTTGAATTTGTAAAGAAATACTAAATTCGTTATCGCTTGCTAAACTAATTTCTAGTTGATTATATTTATGATTATCAAAATTAACTAATTGTATTGTTTCTAAACCATGAAAATTTATTGTAAGCAGAGTTTCTTGGTTGTCTTTATTTTGAAAAATTATTTTTTGTTTTGTTTGTTCTTTTATATAAGTGTAGAGGTCTTCTAAAAAGATGTCGGTTTGTATGTAAGGCTTTTGTTGGTTTAGTTTTTCATTTTCTAAATTTTGAAGTTCTTTTGCAATATTGTTGTTATTAGTTTTAATTGTTTTGAATGCAATATTATTTGGGTTGCTATTTGTTGTTTTTTCTTTTTTGGATTTGAGTAAATCATAAAATTTTTGTTTGACGTAGTTAATGTTAATTGATTGAGAAATACGCAAAATTTCATTGAAACTCTTATTTATACCTATTAATTTTCCTTCATCATTAAAAAGAGGTCCTCCGCTATTGCCAGAATCTAGAGTCAAATCAGAGTTAATTTTTTTTTCATCAAGAAAAATAATAACTCCTGTTTTAAATAAATTTTGTTTATAAGGAGGTCTTTCATCGGGAATTAAATTAAAATACCATTCGTGCCATTTTATTGTGATTGGTTTTTGGAATTGTGTAGTTTCTAAACCCTTTTGGCAACCCAATGCCCAAACTTGTTCTCCTTGATGAATAGGTATTTGTGTGTCTTTATCAAAATTAATGTATTTGGCAAGGACTTCATTTAATTTTTGAGTAGTATTAGAGTTTTCAATAGTAAAAGTTATGATAGCTATATCGTCGCATTCACGATTGTTATTAATAAAAGCATATAGTTGTGCTTGACTGTTTAATCCTTGATTGTTTTTGATTGTTATTTGTTTTTGCGGATTTGTTTTATGATAAAAATTTTCAATTACATGACGATTAGTTAGTGCATAATATTTAGTATGTGTATTTATTTGTTCTTTGTAAACAATTATTCCTGTTCCTAGATTATAACCAGTATCTATCAATAAAGTAATTGAATTTAGGTCTTTGAGTATTTGATTGTTGGGTGGTTCTTTTTCCTTTGTTTCTATATCTAATATATTATTGGGGTTGGTAATTGTGTTGATAATTTGTATTATTTGGGATTGTTCGTTATTTATTATAAGTTTATTAAAATTTATGGAAGGAATTGCTTTAATATATTTAATTCCTTTTTCTTTTTTTATTGCAGGAGGTTTTAAAAAACCAATTAAATTTCCTTTTTCAGTCCAAAAAATAGTTTGTTTGTTATTAGAATCACAACGACTATAAATAGCAATAAATATTTCCTCTAATTCATCGTTAACTTCAATATCTTCGCTTATATGACTTTGTTGAAAGCTAATTGTTTGTGGTATAGTTGTAGAAAAAGAATGAATTGGTTGTCCTTGATGATATTTATTGGGTCTTTGTAAAGGAGTGATTGTATATTGTTTGTGGGATTTAAAAGTGATAATATCAAAATCTTTTAATAAGGGATTAAAAATACTATATTTAATTAATAGTGGATTTTGAATAGTGCCCCATTCTTCTCCTTTGGGATTTGATAATTTGATAATTTCGTTTGATTGTATGATATTTTTCGGAGTAAGAACAAAATATATTTTTTTTTCTGAATGGTTAATCGATGGTGTTTTTTCATTTTCATTTAAGTTATGATTATCATTATTGTTTGTTATTTTTAAACTATAAAAAATAATTCCTAAAGCAGTTTTATCATTTGTATTGATTTTCCAAATTTGGTCTTTGTTGGTTTGTATTTGATTATTATTTTGAATTTGTTCTTCTTTAATATCTTTTTTAATGATTTCTTTTAAAATTTCTTTTTCTTGTTCTAAAACTTTAATAGTTTCTTTAATAGTTTTAGTTTGGTTATTTTCATTTATTTTATTAAAAGAGAAGCCATTATTCATAAATTGACTAGTATAAGAGTAATTTTGTAATTTAATAAAACTTAGCCAAAAAAGAATAGATATACTAAAAAATAAGATAAATTTATGATAAAAATTAATTCTTTTCATAAAACTCTTTTCTAATTATGAGCGATGTTAAATAAATTACAAATAGAAATTTTTTCTTTTAGGATTTATTTCAAAATGTAAAACACCCTTCATTATTATTTTACCCTAAAATTTATTTATTAGTTTGTAAAAAAAATAGCACTAATGTATTGACAGTGCCAAAAATTTTTGTTAAAATAAAATTGAGCTTAAAGGATTTAATATTTTATACTTATTATAAAAAATAAAATAAATATAAGAGATTATCAAAAAAAGACAATAAAGGTTTATATTTTCATCTAAAGTCTCTTTAAGTTCAAATTAACAAATTATAGAAAATCGTTTTTTCATTTTCTAAGTTAGAAAAGAAGAAAAAGGGAGTGATAAAAATGCTATTTAGCTTAATTAATCAAAATCAAGATTTATTAGAAAATTTATTTGAAGATTTTAAAACAAATTCTTTAACTAACAATAATAATATTATGAAAACTGATATTCAAGAACAAGATAATCAATACCTTATTACTATTGAATTACCAGGTTTTAAAAAAGAAGATGTTAAAGTTGCTTTGGAAGAAGGCTATTTAGTGGTTGAGGCGAAAAATTCTCAAAAAAATCAAACTAAAGAAACTAATTTTATACGTAAAGAAAGATTTCAAGGATTTTTGAGACGTAGTTTTTATTTAGGCGATGATTTTCTTTTAGAAGACATTAAAGGTTCTTTAGAACAAGGTTTATTAAAATTAAGTGTTCCTAAAAAAGAAGTTAAACCTAAAGAAAAACATTATATACAATTAAATTAAAATATATGATTAATATTTATGAAAAATAGTAACCTCTTATGAATAAGAGGTTACTATTTTTATTTTGTAATACAAAT
>CAMOAP010000061.1 GCA_946577115.1 uncultured Acholeplasmataceae bacterium
AAAAATAATAAATGTTTAAGGATAAAAAAATAATATTTTCAAAAACACTCTTATATACTGTTATTATAACATTATTGACAAATTTTTTTATAAGTGTTTTTATATGCATAACATAATTGTTATTATTTTGATTAATTATTATAATTATTTTATGCATATAAAAATCTTACGGTGCCCCACTCTCATTATCATAAACAAATTGAAGAGCACCGTAATAATTAAAAATTTTTTAGAATTATGATATAAATATGTTAGCTATTTTTATTTTGGTAAAAATAATTTAAATCAAATCAACTAATAATAAAATAATATTTTTCAATAATCATAAATACTTCTAATAAATATTTTTCATATTTATATATAAAATATAATTAATATAACAAAGGATAAGAAATACTAGCAACTACCACTACTAAAGCTCCACCAATACGAGTAGCTATTTGAGCAAAAGGCATTAACCCCATCAAATCAGAAGCTGATAAAATAGCAACATTCCCAGCTCCGCCAATACTATTCGTACAAAGCCCTGCAGTAATTGATGATTCTACTGGATAATAACCTAACTTTTTACCTAAATATCCTGCTACTAAAGCAACTAATAAAACACACATTATACATGTAAAGACAAATTTAACATTTAATTGCTTTAACATCGCTTCCATTGGAATGCCAGAACCTAAAATTACTAAAAAAGCAGATGTAAAATTAGTAGTAATAAATTTAGAAGCCTGATTAATACAACTATTATAATAATCAGATACTACATTAAATAATTTCATTAAAACAACTACAAACACCAAAAAGACAATATATTCTGGTAGGTATTTTTTAATATTTGGTAATAATAAAATTAAGGATTCTTTTATTAAAACACTAAATAAATATAAGGTAAAAATAATAATTAAGCCTGTAGTTATTTGAGGATAACTTAATTTTTCAGAAACTGGTTTAGAAGTATTTTTATCTTGATTTTTTGTAGTTTCTTGAACTTCAAGTTTACCATAACCACTATATTTAGTATTTTGCCAAAATTTCTTAATAAGCCCAGAAACGAAAATACTAAAGATTCCTCCTACTAACAAAGCAGGAGTCATATGAGACATAAAAGGTTCTTGCAAATCTATATTCTGCCCAGCAAAAGCATTTTTTAAAGGAGTCACCCCAGATGACATACCACCACTTGCTAAAGGAGTAAAAATATAAAAGACAGCATCCCAAAAGCCACCTTTAGAAGTTTGAGGGGCATTTTCTAACCCTCCAATGGGATGTAATAAAGCTCCTAAAGTTCCCACAACTAAAAAACCCGTAAGCAAAGATACTAATATTAAAGGAATAAATTTTTTAAAAGAACTTTTTAATAACTTTTTATCCATACTTAAAAAACTACCAATAATTAGAGCAGAAACAAAAAAATTAGCAAAACCTACTGCTTTATAAGTATATTTAGTTTCTTGAACGTTTACTGTTATAGATTCGGCAATTAAATGTTTCATAATACTTTTCATAAAATTTTGCATTTGCAAAAAAATAGAACCATCCTTAAAAAAAGGATAAGTAAACAAAATAGAAGGCACTAAAATACATAAAATAGAACCTCCTCCAATATCTTTTAAGAGGGGTGTTTTAGCACCTATTTTTTGTAAAACAGCAGCCAAAAGCATAGCTATTAATAAAGGGGTAATTAATGGATGAAATGCAGGTTCAAATTTTTTAGTAGTTTTAAAACTCACAAATCCCAAAACAAAAACTTGCACAAAAACTACTAAAATCATCAAAAAAAAAAGAGGCACACTAAATCCTAAAATAGTTTTTTTAGGAACAAACACACTATTAACATTTTTAGAATCTTTATTATTGTTATTATTTTCTTTATTATTTAGGAAAGTTTGTTCCTGTTCTATACTCATTTTCTTACTACTCCAGTTTCTTTAGCGACTTTACAAACTGCCAAAGCAATTTGTTTAACTACTTCTTTATTAAAGGAAGTTGGCAAAATATTATTTTCATTTAAATCTTGTTCTTTAATGATATTTTTTAGAGCGTAAATAGCAGCTTTTTTCATCTCTTCGGTAATTTGAGTTGCTTTAGCATCTAATGTCCCACGGAAAACACCTGGAAAAGCAAGACAATTATTTACTTGATTAGGAAAATCAGATCTACCAGTAGCAACAATTCTAGCCCCACCTTTTTTAGCTTCATCTGGCATAATTTCTGGTACTGGATTAGCTAGAGCAAAAACAATTGCATCTTTTGCCATAGTAGATACCATTTCAGCTGTCACAATACCAGGAGCAGATACACCAACAAAAATATCTTTTCCTTTAAGTACTTCTTTCAAAGTTCCTTTTTCTTGATATTTATTAGTTACTTCAACTAATTTTTTTTGCGGCTCATTAAGATTAGATACTCCTTTATATAAAGCTCCTATTTTATCAACTAAAACAATATTGTTAACTTTTAATAATAACAACATTTTAGCAATTGCCATCCCTGCAGAACCTGCTCCATTAATTACTACTTGAACATCTTCAATAGATTTTTTAACTACTTTTAAAGCATTTAGAATTCCTGCAGAAACTACAATAGCAGTGCCATGTTGATCATCATGAAAAACAGGAATATCAAGTTTAGTTTTAAGTGCATCTTCAATTTCAATACATTGAGGAGACTTAATATCTTCTAAATTAATTGCTCCAAAAACAGTGGAAATTTTAGAAATAATATTTACTATTTCTTGAGAATCAGTAGAATCAATACAAATAGGAAAAGAATCAATCCCTGCTAATTCCTTAAACAAAATAGCTTTTCCTTCCATTACTGGCAAAGAAGCTTTCGGACCAATATTTCCCAATCCTAAAACTGCAGTCCCATTTGTAATAACGCCCACCATATTACCTTTCATAGTATAACGATAAACATCACTAGGTTTTTCCTTAATTTTTAAACAAGGCTCTGCTACTCCTGGAGTATAAGCTAATGCTAAATCATCTAAGTTTTGTAATTTTACTTTACTTACAATACCTACCTTACCTTTATTTTTTTCATGCATTTCTAATGCTTTTTCTTTGATGTTCATGTAACTGAAAATCTCCTTTTATATTTCTTTATGTATTTTATATATTTTTGAAGGGTGATTTGATCTTGAAATTATTACCAAAAATAATCATCCGTCTATATTTTATACCTTATTTAATAAAATAATTAATATTTTTCTACTTTTTTTAACATTTATTTAAATATTTAATCA
>CAMOAP010000062.1 GCA_946577115.1 uncultured Acholeplasmataceae bacterium
TCCAATTTGAATTGTTGCAGGATTTTTGTCCTATTGAAAGTTACAATGGGGATTTAAAAATTCACTTTGATGATTATTTTTTAACACCCCCAAAATATAGCATTGAAGAAACCAAAATTAAAGATATAAGTTATGTTGCCCAATTATTTGTCAAAACTACTTTAGAAAATGTTTTAACTGGCGAAACTAAAAAAAGCAATATTTTACTTACTGAATTGCCTCTAATGACTTCCACGGGTACTTTTGTCATCAATGGAACTGAAAGAGTAGTGGTTTCTCAAATTGTACGTTCCGCTAGTGTTTATTTTGCAGGCAATTTTGATAACAAACTCAACAGAACCACTTATTCTGGACAAGTAATTCCTTCACGTGGTGCTTGGATCGAATACGAAGAAGGTTCTAAAGAAATTTTGTATGCCAAACTAGATCGTTCCAAAAAAATCCTCTTGTCTAATTTTATTTATGCTCTAGGATTTGACAGCAAAGAATCCATCGAAAATGTTTTTGGCAAAAGTGCTATTCTTTATTCGGTTTTTGATAAAGAAACTGATATGGACTCAGATAACGCCTTGGTAGAGTTGTATTCTAAAATTCGTCAAGGTGAAAAAGTTCCTGTCGATACTGCCAGAGATTTTATTAGAACAAGACTTTTTGATCAAAAAAAATACGACTTGGCTAAAGTGGGAAGATACAAATTTAATAAAAAACTAGATGTTCTTACCCGAGCTGAAAACACTTTTTTAGCTTTTGATTTTGTAAATCCTGAAACCCAAGAAATAATAATTGCACAAGACGAACTTTTAACCAAAGAAAAAATTGCAATCCTGAAACAAAATCGTAATTTTTTGCTTCAAGAAATCTTTGATGCTAAACACAATTTAGAAAACGAAACTGATGAAGAGATTTTAGCATATAAAAAATACCCTCACAAAAACGAATTATTCACCAAAACTAACATCATTAACTCTCGCACTGGTGAAGTTTTAGTAGCTAAAGATACTTTAGTTAATGACGATATTATCAATCATTTAAGACACAATATTCATACTCTTGACGAAAAAGTATCTAAATTTTTCTTAGGAACCAAAGATATTTATCAAAAAGAAGCAGACCGTCAAGGAGTTTTTAACGAAATTTTAGAAGTCTATACTTTAAAAGATGAATCCGGCAAGCCATATCACAAAGTTAAACTTATTGGAAACGACCAAAGAGAAACCAAAAAACACATTACTTTATCAGATGTTATTGCAAGCATTAATTATTATTTGAATCTTTATGAAAACGTAGGCACTGTTGATGATATCGATCATTTAGGTAATCGTCGTTTAAGATTAATTGGAGAATTGTTAAAAAACCAATTTCGAATTGGCCTTACCAGAGCTGAAAAAAATATCAAAGATATGATTTCCACTAGCAAATTCAGTGAAGTTAACGGTCCAGGTGAACTAGTTAATTTTACTTTTTTAATGAGTGTAATAAAAACTTTTTTCACAAGCTCACGTTTATCACAATTTATGGATCAAATCAATCCGTTAGCAGAATTGACGCAAAAAAGAAGGGTATCAGCTCTAGGTATCGGAGGAATTAATCGTGACCGCGCAGGCATTGAGGTGCGCGATGTTCACAATTCTCACTACGGCAGATTATGTCCCATTGAAACTCCTGAAGGACCTTCAATTGGACTTATCACATCCCTTTCCACTTATGCTAAAGTTAATAAGTATGGTTTTATCCAAACACCTTTCTTTAAGGTTTTTCAACAAGACGGAAAAACTACCCTTTCGCGCCACATAGACTATTTAACAGCTGACCAAGAAAAAGAAGAAATTATTGCTTCAGCTGGGTTTGTTTTGGATGCCAATAATGCTTTTCAAGATAAAAAAATCATTGCTCGTAGCAACGGCGAAACAGGCATTTTTGAAAGAAGCCAAATAACATATGCTGACGTTTCTCCTAAACAAATTGTTTCTGTTGCAACTTCTTCGATCCCCTTTTTAGAACACAACGATGCTTCCAGAGCTTTAATGGGAGCCAATATGCAACGTCAAGCAGTCCCTTTATTAATCCCTGAATCCCCTATTGTAGGAACAGGTGTTGAATATCGCGCTGCCAAAGACTCAGGTTGTTTAATTATTGCCCGTGAATCAGGGTTTGTTACTTATGTTGATGCTCAAAAAATAATTATCACCCAAAAACCCAATCAAACTGTTTCATTAAATGACAAAATCCTTTATGACACTTCCCAAGAATTTACCTATAACCAAGCCAAGGATTTATATGAAAACAACTGCAAAGAACACCAAAATGAATACACCCTCATCAACTTTGCCAAATCTAATCAAGATACTTTAGTGTTGCAAAAACCGATTGTAGTTTTGGGAGAACAAATTAATGAAGGCGATATTTTAGTAAGTGGACCTTCTACATCTCAAGGCGAATTAGCACTTGGCAGAAATGTTACAGTGGCTTTTATGACTTGGGAAGGTTATAACTATGAAGATGCAATCATTATGTCAGAAGAATTAGTGAAACACGATGTCTACACTTCCATCCACATTGATAAATACGAAGTTCAAACTAGAGAATTAAAAAAAGGTAGCGGTCAAGAAGAAATCACTAGAGAAGTTCCCAATGTAGGTGCTGATGCTATTAAAAACCTTGACGAAAGAGGAATCATTATTCCTGGTTCCGAAGTTAAAGAAGGAGATATTTTAGTAGGTAAAATCACTCCTCAAGGAAACATCGAACCTTCTCCTTCTGAAAAATTAATTCAAATCGTAATTGGTGAAAAAGCCCGCGAATATAAAGACTCTTCTTTAAGAGTTCCTTTTGGTGAAGGAGGCATTGTCCAAAGTATTCATTATTTCTCCAGAAAAAACGGTGATGTTCTTCCTGCTGGTGTCAACGAAAACATCCGTGTTTTTATCGCTAAAAAACGTAAAATCAACGAAGGTGATAAAATGGCAGGACGCCACGGGAATAAAGGTGTAATTTCTCGTATTTTACCTAAAGAAGATCTTCCTTACATGGCAGACGGCACTCCAATTGACATCATGTTAAATCCTTTAGGTGTTCCTAGTAGGATGAACATTGGACAAATTTTAGAAATCCATTTAGGAATGGCTGCCAAAAAATTAGGCATTCAAGTGGCAACTCCTGTTTTTGATGGTGTTAATGATTACGACCTTAAAGCAATCATGAAAGAAGCCAATTTAGATCCTGATGGCAAAATGGTTTTATATGACGGACGTACTGGTGAACCTTATGACAGTCGTATTTCTGTAGGAGTTATGTATATGGTTAAATTATCTCACATGGTAGATGATAAACTCCACGCCAGAAACGTAGGACCATACACTTTAGTTACCCAACAACCTATGGGAGGAAAAGTACAAAACGGTGGACAACGTTTCGGTGAAATGGAGGTATGGGCACTTTATGCTTATGGAGCTGCTCACACCTTGCAAGAAATTTTAACAGTCAAAAGTGATGATATTGTAGGTAGAAATAAAACTTATAGCGCTATCGTTCAAGGCACTCCACTACCTAAACCAAGCATTCCTGAAAGTTTCCGAGTTTTTATTAAAGAATTGCAATCTTTAGGATTATACGTAGAACTAATAAAAACCGATACTAAAGAAAATGAAGTTAATAAATCCTTAATTGATTACAAAAAGGAAGGTTATAATTAAAGATGAGTGATAACAGATTATTTACTTCAGTAGAAACTTTAAATCTTTCATCTCCAGTTTTAGAAAAATTAAAACTTTCTGGAATCAATACTTTGGAAGATTTTAACACTTTTACTTTAGAAGAGTTAAGATTTTTACTGCAAGAATTTTTTTTAGAGGTTTTGCCTATCCTCAAAAAATTTTCCCTACCTCGTAATTTACAAAATCTAGATTTGAGTGAGGCCGTTATTAACATTCTTACTGAACTAGGCATGGAAGATTTTCAAGATCTTTTACAAACTAAAATGGCTGTTCTTACAAAAGCATTTGAAACTAATCCCCTTGCTTTTCAAAAACTAAACAACCTATTTAAGTTATACAATCATTTTCCTTCCATTTCATCCGATAAAGAATATGGCAGTAGAGATTATGATTATTTTAAAATCCGTCTAGCTGCTCCCGCAGAAATCAGACAGTGGTCTTATGGTGAGGTTACTAGCTACGAAACAATTAACTATCGGACCTATAAACCGGAGATATCAGGATTATTTTGTCAAAAGATTTTTGGTCCAGTAGTTGATTTTCAATGTGCTTGTTCTAAAAAACAAGTCAGTATCAAAAGTCAATTTTGTAACAAATGTGGAGTCGAATTTACCGAAACCAAAGTGCGTCGCGAAAGAATGGGGCATATCGAATTACAAACTCCAATCGTCCACACTTGGTACCTTAATTCTTCTCCTAGCCGTTTAGCTATTCTTTTAAACATAAAAACTAAACAATTAGAAGAAATAGTTTATTATGTTTCTTATGTTGTAATTGATCCTGGAAAAACTGAATTCAAACTTAAAGAAATTATTACAGAAAACCAATACAGTGAAGCTCTTTATGAATTTGGAAATACTTTTGTAGCTTTAACAGGTGCGGAAGCGGTTAAAAAATTACTAGAAAACCTTAACTTAGAAAAAACTATCAAAGTCCTTCGAAAATCTTTATCCGAAAATTCCAAACAAAAAAGAGAAAACATCATTAAAAGACTAGAAATCATCGAATCTTTTCATCAATCAGACAACAAACCTGAATGGATGGTAATGGATGTTATTCCTGTATTACCTCCGGGATTAAGGCCGATGGTTCCTTTAGATGGTGGTCGTTTTGCCACCACTGAAGTAAACGATCTTTACCGCCGTATCCTTAATCGAAACAATCGTTTAAAAAAACAAATGCTCCAAAAAGCTCCTCGTTTAATCATCAAAAATGAAAAAAGAATGCTACAAGAAGCAGTTGATGCTTTATTTGATAATGCCAAAACTAGCAAAAAAAATGTTAACAATGTCGAAAAAAACCGTCCGCTTAAATCTTTATCTGAAATGCTACGCGGCAAACAAGGACGTTTTCGTCAAAATCTTTTAGGTAAAAGAGTTGATTATTCGGGTCGATCCGTAATTATTGTTGGTCCTGATTTAGAAATGCACCAATGCGGCGTGCCTCGTGAAATGGCAATTATTTTGTTCAAACCTTTTATTTTGAAAAAATTACAAGAAACCAAAGGTATCGACAAAAAAAATGCCAACACCATTTATGAAAAAATGAATGAAGAGGTTTGGAATGCCTTAGAAGAAGTAGTAAAAGAACACCCGGTTCTTTTAAACCGCGCCCCAACACTACATCGTTTAGGAATTCAAGCTTTTGATCCTAAATTAATTGACGGAAAAGCTATTCGCCTACATCCTTTAGTTACACCTGCCTTTAATGCAGATTTTGATGGCGACCAGATGGCGATTTATGTCCCCCTTTCTTTAGAAGCACAGGCTGAAGCTCGTTTATTGATGCTTGTTTCAAACAATATTTTAGACCCTAAAAATGGTAATCCAGTAGTAACTCCTTCACAAGATATGGTTTTAGGAAACTACTATTTAACCATTGAAGAAAAAAAAGATCGCAATATAAACAGTTATGATGCTGTCCAAAGAACTGCAGAACACCAATACAAACATCGCAATGAAGGAGCCTTTTTTGCTGACATCAACGAAGCCAAAACTGCTTATCAAAATAAAGAAATCCATCTTCACACAAGAATTTTTATCAAACCACAAGCAATTAATTTATCATTTACCGAAGAACAACGTCAAAAATATTTAATGACTACTTTAGGAAAATTAATTTTTAATGACATTTTGCCTCCAAGTTTCCCCTACATTAATGAACCAACCCAATTTAATTTGGATGTTAAAACCCCTAATGCTTATTTTTTAGCCCCAGGAACCAACCCCAAACAATTCCTAAAAAAACTTCCCACTCCTAAGCCTTTCAACAAAAAATTCCTATCTATGATTATTGCATGTTTTTTTAAACAAATGAAAATTACAGAAACTTCTAAAATGCTAGATCACATCAAAAACTTAGGTTTCAAGTATTCCACTATCGCAGGAATCACAATTTCATTTGCAGACATCAATACTTATTCAAATAAAAAAGAATTATTACAAGAAGTGGAAGATCGCAATATTCAAATTGAGACTTGGTACAACGATGGTTTTTTAACAGATGCCGAACGTCGTCGTTTAGTAATTAACGAATGGAAAACTATTCGAGACGAAATTCAAGAAGGTTTGATGAAAGAATTCAAACAAGACAACCACATTTTTATGATGAGCGAAAGTGGAGCGCGTGGTAGTGTTTCTAATTTTACTCAATTAGCAGGGATGAGAGGATTAATGAATAACCCTAAAGGTGAAATTATTGAAGTCCCTGTTAAAGCTTCTTTCCGAGAAGGTCTGAAAGTTTCTGAGTTTTTCATCTCTACTCATGGAGCCCGTAAAGGTTCAACCGACACTGCCCTCAAAACAGCTGAGTCAGGATATTTAACGCGTCGTTTAGTTGACGTAACTCAAGATATTGTAGTTATCAAAGAAGACTGTAATAGTGACCGAGGTTTTGTTGTAGAAGCTATGATGAGTGATGGAAAAGAAATTGTGTCCCTCAAACAACGCATTATGGGACGATTTGCTAGTTGCGACATTTGTTACCCCAAAACCAACACCCTTATTGTAGCTCGCAATGAATTAATTAACGAGTCTAAAGCCCAAGAAATTATTACTGCCAAAATTAAAAAAGTTCCTATTAGAAGTATTTTAACTTGTAATTGTGAATATGGTATTTGTGCTAAAGACTACGGCGTCAATTTAGCTACTAACAAATTAGTAGAAATTGGCGAAGCTGTTGGTGTTATTGCTGCTCAATCCATTGGTGAACCAGGAACTCAATTAACTATGAGAACTTTTCATACTGGAGGGGTGGCTTCTGCCTCAGATATTACTCAAGGTCTTCCAAGAATCGAAGAATTATTTGAAGTACGCAAACCCAAAGGAAAAGCGCTAATAAGTGAATTAAAAGGAAAAATCAAAAAAATTGATAAAATCCGTTCCCAAAATCCAGAAATTGTAATTACAGAAGAAAATGAACCTGACACAGAACACCGTTATATTTTGGAACCTAATGTTGATATTTTAGTAAGCAAAAACAACAGTGTTTATCCTGGTCAAAAACTCACTTCTGGTTCGGTTGATCTAAAAGAACTTTTAAGAGTCGCAGGAACAACAGAGACTCAAAAATACATATTAGAAGAAGTACAAAAAGTTTATCGTGCTCAAAATGTTTATATCAGTGAAAAACATATCGAAATTATTATTCACCAAATGTTTAAACAAATTTTAATTATTGATGAAGGTGATACTAAACTTTTACCTGGCACAGAAATTACTATTAATAACTTTAAAAAAGCTAATTTAAAAATGTTAGAAGAAAACAAACGTTTAGCAGTGGGACGGCCTATTATTTTAGGGATTACGCGTTCTTCTTTAAGAAGTGATTCTTTACTGTCAGCTGCATCTTTCCAAGAAACTACAAAAATTCTCATTGATGCTGCCATAAAAGGAAAAACTGATCATCTTTATGGACTTAAAGAAAATGTTATTATTGGTGGCTTAATTCCTGCAGGAACAGGCATTTTAGAAACTACTTTATTTAAATATCCAAAAGAACCCACAACCACTTCTGAACTTGCTGCAAAAACCAACCAAAATTAAAAAAGAAAGGAAATCAACAATGTCTACTGTTTCTCAATTAATAAAAAAACGTCGTAGCAGTAAAACTTCAAAAACTAAAGCACCTGCATTAAGTTATGGTTTTAATGTTTTGCAAAAAAAAACTAAACATTACAGCTCTCCTCAAAAAATGGGAGTTTGTCTGCGTGTAACGACTATGACCCCCAAGAAACCTAACTCAGCTTTACGTAAATTTGCAAGGGTGCGTCTAAGTAATGGTTCTGAAGTAACTGCTTACATTCCAGGTGTGGGACACTCCTTACAAGAACATAGCTCTGTTTTAGTTCGTGGCGGACGTGTAAAAGACCTTCCTGGTGTACGTTATCATATTATTCGTGGTGCTCTAGATGCTACTGGTGTTGCTAACCGCAAACAAGGGCGCTCTAAGTACGGCTCTAAATTACCTAAAGAAAAAAAATAAAATAAATCTCAAATCCCAAAAAAAATAAAT